>CAMYMX010000057.1 GCA_947259605.1 uncultured Polyangiaceae bacterium
TCGCTTCGATTCACCGGGCAGCCGAACAACTCAACGACGTGCTCGCGGACGTGAAAGAGGTGACGGGCCGGACGGCGCGAGGCGAGGGCACGATCGGTCGCCTCACGCAGGACGAAGCGCTGATCGACGAGGTCGAAGGCGTCGCCCAAGGATTGAACAGCTTCGTAGGTGGCCTGGCCCGGCTCCAAACCATCGTGGGTCTCCGGAGCGAGTACTACGCGCTGGCAAACGCGTTCAAGACTTACTTCTCGATCTACTTGAAACCTCGCGAGGGGCGCTACTTTCTCTTTCAGGCAGTCGACGACCCGAGAGGATCGGTCAGTGTGAGTGAGAGCATCATTCGTCAGAGTCCTCCCCCACTGTTCTATCCAAACGAGTACAAGCGGACCGAGATTTCACGCAGCAACAGGCTCAGGTTCTCTGCGGAGTTCGGCAAGACGATTTCCTTTGCGACGTTTCGTTTCGGTATCATCGAATCGAGCGGCGGCCTCGGCTTGGACATCAAAGTTATTCAAGATCGCCTCGAGATCAACACCGACATCTTCGAGTTCGGCCGCCGGATCTATCCGCGCGTCCGAATTCGTGCGGGCTTTGAGATCATACGTCGGTTCTCGCTCGTGGCTGGTATCGACGACGTGATCAACGGTGGCCGTGACTACTTCTTCGGCCTTCAGCTTCGCTTCGACGACCAGGACCTGAAGCCATTGATACCGTTCGCAACCGGAGCGATATGAGAAGCGTAGCGCGGGGCGCCGGTGCCGTCGTGAAGTCGCCCGTCGGGTTTGCTCGTGGCTTGTCGTACGCAGTTCGCGGCATGCGCTTCGTCTACTTGAAGCACCCCAAGCTCGCGCGCTACTGGCTGTTCCCCGTCCTGATTACGGGGCTCGCGCTCGTAGCCGTATTCTACGGAGCGGGAAGCTACAACGAAGACATCGGCGCCGCGCTCTGGTCGCTCTTCCCTGAGAGCTGGAACGAGGCGACCGGCTGGGTCGGCGGCTTGCTGAGCGCTTTGCGCTGGGTCGTCGAGCTCGTCGCTGCAATCCTGATCGTGCTGCTCGGCTTGGTATTGGTCCTCCTCTTGTCGAGCGTAGTGGCTGCCCCGTTTAACGACGCGCTCAGTGAGGCGGTCGAACACATCCTGACAGGCAAGCCCGCGCCGCCGTTCTCATTCGGTCGCATGCTCGCCGACATCGTGCGAACGGTCCGGCTAGAGCTCGGCAAAGCCTTGCTCTACCTCGCGATCGTGGGGCCTATGTTTCTCGCATCGTTCTTCATCCCAGTAGTCGGTCAGGTCATTTCACTCGCCGGATTCGCGCTCACCGCGGTCTATCTGGGCATCGACTACGTCGATTGGCCCGCTGCGAGACGCGACTGGTCCGTCGGCGACCGCATCGCGTTCACTCGCCGCCAGCTGCCCGCCGTCGCCGGCTTTGGAACCGGTGTCTGGGTCCTCCTCTTCATCCCGCTCGTGAATTTGCTGTTCATGCCGGCCGCCGTCGCCGGTGGGACGATGCTCTTCGTCGAGCTCGAAGCGACGGAAAGCTAGCCGATTTTCGCGGTTTTTGTCGACAGGGTCCGCTCGGTGCTAACTTGGGGGTGAGGGGATTGGTTATGCGACGTTCATCCTATTGGGCGCTCTTGGTGGCGTTTGGAATGTTGTTCGGCGTCGGTATGCGCGCCGACATGGGTATGGCTAGCGCCGGGTCGCCACGGGCGCTCGAGCAATCCATGGGCGACATCCAATGGGGATGGTCTCCCAAGCAGGTGTATCGCCAGCTCAAGAAAGAAATCGAAGCCTCGTACCAAGAGCCAATCTCGAACACGACCGATGCGATTGAGGAAGACAGGCTCCGCCACAAAATGGCCGAGGAGACTCGAGAGATTCGCGATTCGTACTTGGAGTTCGATGGCACGCCGAGCGCGTACGACTCCGGCTATTTGAAGGGTGAGTTCACTCACAAAAATGGCGAATCTCTTTTACGGGTACGAACCGAGAATACGCAGGATTTCTTCTTCTTCATCAACGAGCGTCTTTGGAAGAGATATCGGGCGTTCGATGCTTCCGTGTTCGAAGGTGCCAGCTTTGCCGACTTCGGCCGCGCTCTTCAGCAGCGCTACGGCAAGGCGAAGACGAAGACTGGCGTCCCCACGCCTGGGACGCCATCGACCCAATGGCTGGAGTGGAGAGAGCCGCGGATTTTGGCTCGTGCCGTAGACAACAATGAATTCTACGGCTTCTATTGCTTGATCCTCGAAGATCCGAAAACCGTCGCCCAACTCGGCAAGCTCCGGAAGACCAGAGCGAACGAGGCCGGGGCCGGTGGCGGATTGGTCGATATGGTCGAGGAACAGAGTGGCGAAGATCAGAACGCCGATATCGCTGACCGCATCACCGGCGAGATTCGACGTCACGACGCTCCCGAAGTCGTCGATCAAGAGTAGCACCGACGTAGGTTGGGGTAGGATTTACACCGCCCACATCCCCCCGTTACGCTTGTGAATCCCGAAGGGACCAGCGTGCGGTATCGTCTACGGTTTCATTTGCAAGAGGTCGACTTGGTTGGTGAAGAGATCATCATTGGCCGGGGATCGATGGGACAGATCACCATCGACGATCCGATGCTCTCGCGTCGGCATATTCGAATTGACCTTTCCGGAGCCGCGCCGACCGTGGAAGACCTCCGCAGCCGCAATGGCACTCAGCTCAATGGGCGTGCGCTCGTCGACCGCGCAACTTTGACCGATGGGGACCGAATTCGGATCGGGACCCAGGAGCTGGTGTTCCTCGCTCCCGAAAGCGCAATGAAAAACGATCGAAACACCAGCGCGCTTCGGTTCTGCACCGGCTGCGCGATTCCGTATCCGGCTCGGAGCACGCATTGCCCACACTGCGGCGCAGTCCACGACGACGAAGACGTTAGCACCGAAGTGCGCGACGCCGTGGCGTCCGGCTGGACGTTTCACTTGCTCTCTCAGGTCGTCGGCCGGGCCATCGAGCAGGGGCGCCTGATCGACGCCGAACGGATGATGGCTCGAGGGGTCGCGGAGCTCGAAGAGCAACTAGACCGGGGGATCGACGTCGAAGCAGGCCACGTGATCGAGGTCGCCGAATGCTCGACGAGGCTTGGCTGTGCGCTTCGGAGTGCTCGCTGGATTGACGTCGGCGCGCGACTCTATCGGCGCGGGGGAGAGGCACCGTCGCGTGACGTGCTCAGCCTGGTCGACGAGCTACCCACGGACGCCGGTTTGAGCGGTGCGATCGGCGCCCTGCGCCACTGTCGACCTGGAACGCGTCGCACAGGCTGACGCGCCTAGTTTGCGGATATGACCTGCTCGAGCCCTTCGAGCCGTCCCACCAGGAACCGTTCGGACGCGCCGTAGCCAGCCGAGTGATTCCGGATGACGTTCAGGTACGCCCGAAGGTAGCCGGTCTGGGAGTACTTGTGAGCTCGCACGAGGTCGTGAAGCGCCTCGATTGTCTCCGCCTCCATGAGACGACCCGTCGCGGTGTGAATGCGAAACACCCAGTCGATCCATCGAGTATTGCGGAGCCCTTGCGCCAGCTGCAGCGCATATCCGGTCGCTCCCGCGAAGAGGGCGTCGGGGTCATCCTTCTCGGAGTCGCTCAGCGGCCGATCGGCCATCGCGCGTTCCAGAATCGTATCGAGGTGCGGGAGCAGCATGCGCTCGGCCTCTTCGAAGCGGCCCATGGCGATCGCTTTGCTCGCGATCCCTGCGATCACGTCGAGCGCGCGCTGCGTTCTCGTATCTTCCGCGCCCCACGCGTGCGAGCTCGAATCCACGCTCCGCTTGCTGCCGAGGGTTTTCGAGGCGTCGGACGTGAGACGCTTTCCGCAATCACCGCAACGTCGCTTGGCCACACCGTTAATCGCGCCACAGAACTCACAAACGACGTAGTCACCGGTCTGGGCTACCCGTTCCTTGAGCTTTGCTGCGTCGATGAGAACGAGCTCCTGAGAGCCGATATAGACGCGGTCCATGTGCTCGATCCGTTGCGGGCCGTTGATTCGCACCCCGTTGACTGCGACGCCGTTTCGGCTGCGGAGATCTTCGACCACGACCGTGTCCGGACCAACATGCAGCATGGCGTGCTTTCGAGACACCAGTCCATCGGCCAATGCGAGATTGCAGGCCGAGCTTCGACCGATGGTGAACTCCCCGAGAGGCATCTCCATGTTGGTCGACTGATATCGCAGTCTAAATCGCGGCACCCCAGTTGGCAGTTTAGCAGTCGGCGCGTTCGAACGTCGAATGAACTGCGCCCGCAAACCAGGAGGCCTCGACGCCAGGCCAGACTAGAAGCTGGCGATTTCCTCGAGCCCCGCAACGGCCCCGAGTCCCTTCTCGAGGCTGCCCTGGGTCTCGAGAGTCGAGTCCATGAGGCGTGCAAGATCGGCCAAGTCGCGCCGGTACGAAGCGAAGGCGTTCTTGCGCTGGCCGAGGACCCCGGCCGATTGATCTGGATTGGTGAGAATCACGTAGTTGCTGGCGCTCTGGCGCAATTCCTGGCCCGCGTAGAGCTCTTTCTCGAATGGTTTGCTTCCGCGTGTCGCGCGGACTTTGAGCTTTTTCGAGTCGGCCCCTGCGTCGGGCATGTCGACGTAGACCAAGCCACAACGAAAGCCCCCTTCGCCAAGCGTCGGAACGCAACCGGTCGGGCTGGTGGTGAGGGCCGTTTCGTCCTGCGCCGCCTCATCGAGCTCAGCGCGTCGCGGCTCCGGGAGAACCCTCGCGGCAAGGCTATCAAACTTGTCCCAAAGCTCGCCGACTTGGCGTGCGTACAGGAATAAGGAGTTGACGGTCTCGGCATTGAACTTCGTGTAGTTAAGTCCGGTGAAGTCGGCCGCCGTAAACGGAGTCGGCAACGCGCGAAGTCGCTCGATGGCTTCATAGTCGACGGAGGGGCCCTCTCCCGGTCGCGACTTCGCCGCATCGGCTGCCCGGTCGAGGAAGCGCTTGGCTTCTGTCACTTGGTCTGCCGCTGCGCGAACACCTTGATAGACAGCCTTGCCGTCGCGCACCGCTAGGTTGTACGCGGTGCGCTTACTCATCACCGTGGTCGCCAGAACGCCGAGGAACAAACCCAGGAGGGCCGCTCCAGCGCCGCTCATCATCATCAGCTTGCGAACGCGTCGGTTCTTGCCTTCGTGTGCAGTGGCCACCGC
Source organism: uncultured Polyangiaceae bacterium (assembly GCA_947259605.1). Taxonomy (GTDB): domain Bacteria; phylum Myxococcota_A; class Polyangia; order Polyangiales; family Houyiibacteriaceae; genus SG8-38. The sequence continues at coordinate 5,187 of CAMYMX010000057.1, forward strand.
CTGCTCGTCGACGACGATGCGAACTTCCCGCTGAGCACTCGCCCCTGTGGACGAACCTCCGAACGGCCCCGATCGCTTCGCCGCCTGGCCTCCAACGAAACCAGGTGGCGGCGCGACACCCCCCAGCGTCGGCGGTGGAGGCGCAAGGCCTCCTTCTTCTACCGCTGTTGCAGGCGGCGGCGCGGTGCCCCGGCCGAGCCGTTCGCGTATATCGCGGACTTTCTTGGATTTTTGGAGTTCGTCTGGCATTGCAGCTATTTCAAATTTATCCGTCTTAGACCGATTCTGTCAAGGCAAGCGCCAAGAACCTGCCCCTGTTAGGCTTTGCTCCTCGCCATGATGCCACCCCCCGTCGAAGAACGCCGCTTTGTGTCATTCGATGGCACCGAAATCGCCTACCAGGCGGTCGGGCAGGGACGCCCGATTTTGCTTTGCAACGGCCTAGGGGGCAGCTGGGAGGCCTGGAGCCACCAAATCCACTACTTTCGTGACCGATACCGTCTCCTTTCCTGGGACTATCGAGGGCTCTACGCCTCGACGGCGCCCGCGGACCCCGAGGCCCTCCGGATCTCCGATCATGCCCGGGATGCCCTGCACCTCCTCCGGGAGGAGGGAGCGGAGCGCGCGGCCATCCTCGGCTGGTCGATGGGCGTTCAGGTCGGTCTCGAGATGTTTCGCCTCGCTCCCGAAAAGGTGGCCTCGCTCGCGTTTCTCAACGGCGTGGCGGGGAGGCCCTGGGACTACGTCTTCAACCTGAATCTCGTCGGGCGTCTGCTGCCGCCGTTTCTTAGGGGCCTCCGCTCCATTCCTCGAACGATTCAGGCCGTGGTGAGGCAGGCGACGCGTATTCCGGAGCCCGGAGAGTGGGTGAAGCGGATCGGTTTGACCGCCGGCACGCTGGACGACCAGCTCGCCAGCGAGTTGGTCGCCAAGCTCCGCATTCTCGACATGGATACCTTCATCCATCTACTGGAGCGCATGGGCGAGCACGACGGCTGGGATCTGCTTCCTTTGATCGATGTCCCGACCTTGATCATCGCCGGCACCCGCGACGTCTTCACCCCCCGGTCTGCAGCGGAGCGAATGGCGCGACGCATCGCGGGCTCGGAGATCATGCTGCTACCGGGCGCTACCCACTATGCAGCACTCGAGTACCCCGAGATGATCAACTTGAGGCTCGAGAAGTTCCTCCGAGAGCGCGGCTACGAGCCGGTGCCGCCCGGGGCTGGTTGACGCGCTCTCGGCGAGCCGCTAGCGATCGAACGCAATGATTCTCGTGATCGATAACTACGACTCCTTTACCTACAACCTCGTCCAATACTTGAGTGAGCTCGGGGCTGAGGTCGTGGTTCAGCGAAACGATGCGATCACCGTCGATGAGATTCGCAAGCTTCGGCCCAGCGGCGTGCTCATCAGCCCTGGTCCAGGAAGACCGGAAGAGGCGGGGGTCAGCCTCGATCTAATCGCAGAGCTGGGGTCCGCGACACCGATCTTCGGGGTCTGCCTCGGGCACCAAAGCATCGCGCAGCATTTCGGCGCGTCGGTCGTGAGGGCGGATCGACTGATGCACGGGCGCACCTCCGAGATCCTTCACCAAGGCCGGGGCGTCTTCGAGAATCTACCGAGCCCCCTGACTGCGACGCGCTACCATTCTCTGATCGTCAAACGCGAGACGATTCCCGACTTCATCCAAGTCACGGCCTGGACCGATCGGGACGAGGTCATGGGAATCCGTCATTCCGAGCTCCCGATCGAGGGCGTACAGTTCCACCCCGAATCGTTCTTGACCGAACACGGCCACCACTTGATCCGAAACTGGTTGAAGTCGCTTCCAGACGCGGAGGCTTCGTGATCTCGGCCGCGATCAAGGAAATCGTGGCAGGTCACGATTTGTCTCCTGACGATGTCGAAGCCGTGATGGACGCAATCCTCGAGGGCGAAGCCTCGCCCGCCCAAATCGCGGCGTTCGTGGTGGCGCTCCGCATGAAGGGGGAGTCTGCCGACGAAATTGCCGCGGCGGCCCGATCGCTTCGCAAGCGCTGTGGGGCGATTCGACCGGAGGTCGATGGTCCACTTCTCGATACATGCGGGACAGGTGGAGACGGCCTGCACACGTTCAACATCTCCACTGCGGCGGCCATCGTGGCAGCGGCTTCCGGTGTCGCGGTTGCGAAACACGGAAACCGTGCAGTGTCCTCGAAGGCCGGAAGCGCCGATGTCCTCGAGGCGCTGGGCGTCCACATCGACCTCGCGCCACAGCAAGTCGCGAAATGTATCGAGGAGGTGGGAATTGGTTTCCTGTTCGCGCCAAGCCACCACGCCGCCATGCGACACGCCGCTCCTGTGCGCCGGGAGCTGGGCGTCCGCACCCTGTTCAATCTCCTTGGGCCGCTTTCGAATCCGGCCTCGGCGAGCCACCAGCTGGTTGGCGTCTACGACCCCGGTCGGCTCGATCAGCTGGCCCACGCTCTGGGTTCACTCGGTTTGACGGCCGCTTGGGTCGTTCACGGCGACGGCGGGCTCGATGAGATCTCTCCGGCGGGGCCGAGCTCGGTTGCGCAGTGGGCGAGCGGCAAAGTCAGCAGGTTCGAAGTTCGCCCCGGTGATTTCGGGCTCTCCGAAGTGCCGGTCGAAGCCTTGGCCGGGGGGGATGCAGCGCGCAATGCCGAAATCATTCGTGACGTCTTGGACGGTGCGCGGGGGGCGGCGCGCGCGGCCGTCCTGCTCAATGCGGCTGCCGCGCTGCGTGTCACGGGGTTCGCAGACGATTTGAGGGGAGCGACGGAACGGGCTGCCCAGGCGATCGACAGCGGAGACGCAAAACGAACCCTCGAACGCTGGGCTCATTTCACGCAAAGCGCATGACCGATTTCCTCTCCGAAATTCTCGCGCGCAAACGTCGTGAAAACGCGAGGCGAAGCCGCCACGTCGGCGCGATGCGAGCTGTCGAGCGGCCGCCTCAACGCGAGAGGTCCGAACGAGGAATTCGCGCCCTGAGTCGAGCACCGGGCGCTGCTCTTTCGGTGCTGGCCGAGGTTAAGTTTCGAAGTCCAAGTGCGGGTGAAATCCGTCCCTGGCGCGCGGGCGAGGGCGTGAGGGTCGCCCAGGCGTATGAGCGCGCCGGGGCGTCGGCCGTGAGCGTCCTGGCCGACGGACCTGGCTTCGGGGGCTCACCTCTACTGGTGCGGCGGGTCGCTGAGGCGGTGAGCGTTCCGGTGCTCTACAAGGGCTTCGTGCTCGATTCCGTTCAAGTCGATCTGGCGTACGACGTTGGCGCATCGCTGGTCCTTCTGCTCGTACGCGCTCTTGCGGATTCCGACCTTCACGCCCTCATCGTGCAGATTCGGGCGCTCGGTATGGAACCGGTCGTTGAGGCCGCGAGCTCCACCGAAGTCGCGCGGGCGGTTGCGGCGGGTTCGACCATCGTCGGTGTCAACGCACGCGATCTGGGCACGTTTGATGTCGACATGAGCGCGGCACGGGACTGCATCGCGCAAATTCCAGCGGGCTGCGTCGCTGTATTCATGAGTGGCGTCCGGTCGGCCGACGACTTTCGGGAGGTCGCGCAAAGTCGTGCGGATGCCGTGCTCATCGGCGAAGGCCTCATGCGCTCCGAGAATCCGGGTGCTCGGCTGTCGGAGCTCTTGGGGGCGGTCTAACCGAGTCCTCGTTGGTCGGCAGCGTGACCCGAAAGCATGTGCCGGGGCCGTCGCGATCGAGGATCTCGATGCGCCCTTTGTGCTGGTCGACGATCTGCCTAACCAGGGCCAGCCCAAGACCGACGCCGTGGCGTCTACCCGAATAAAACATGTCGAAAAGGCGCTCGCGCTGAGCCTCCTCGATTCCCGGGCCTTCGTCGGCAACCTCGAGGAAGGCTCGACCTTCTGGATCTCGTCCGGTCCGCACTTCGACCCTACCGCCGCGAGGCGACGCCTGAAGAGCATTCCTGAGGAGGTTCCACACGACCTGGCGCATTCGATCCGGATCGACGATCGCAACGATGGGCTCATCCGGTTTGAACTCGTCGATCTCCAAGCCGTTGCTGGCTGTCGCTTCGCCGCGGGCGACGGCTACGACTTCGCCCGCGATCGCGCGAAGGTCGAGCGCCTCGGTTTGAATCTGACTTGGCCGGCCCACCTGAAGCATTGTCGTGACCAAGGAATTGAGTCGCTCGACTTCCGAGATGACGATGCCAAGCAAGTGTGCATCCTCGCTGCTCAGCGAATTGCCGTCGCGAACCATTTCGACCGAGCCGGAGATCGAGCTCAGGGGGTTCCGAATCTCATGGGCCAAACCGGTCGCAAGCTGCCCGAGAGCGGCCAAGCGCTGCGCCCGTTCCGCTTGATTCCGGAGGGTCTTGATCTCGGTCAAATCCTGGAATGCGAGAAGCAGCCCGGACGGATTTCCATCTGCGTCCATCAGCGAGCTGAGGGTGTAGCCCATCGGAAACTCGCTTCGATCCGCCCGCCTCCCGATTGCCTCGGCGCGCCTTGGAGGCTCGCTCAGACGCTTGGCGCCGTACTGGGGAAGCACCTTTGAAAGCGACTGCCCCAGGAGCGAGCCGGTGCGGTCCCGCAGGATCTCTCTGGCGGCTCGGTTGAGCCCCAAGATGTGTCCGTCGTCACCCGCGGTGATGAGACCTGATGCAATCGAACGAACGATGTCATCGTTGAGCCGGACGACGCGCGCGGTGCTCTGTTCTGCTTCGATGAGGCGCGCGCCGGCGACTTGTGCGCGCCGCGCGAGATTGGTTGCCAGCAGCGCAACGGCTGTGATGCCGACCATGTTGCTGACCAACGCCAACTGGAAGTCGCGTGAGCTGAGAATGTATTGGTTCAGGGGTTGGTCCGGCGGTGGCGGGAGCCACCCGAGGTTGAGCGAGAGCGCCTGCAGGAAGTAACAGGCAAGGCTCGCTGCCGCGGTGTAGTACGCAGCGCCCGTTCCGAGCGTGAGCGCCGCCGTTAGAATCTGCGCGCCGTAGAGGAAGGAGAAAATACTCCCCGCGCCGCCGGTCAGATAGACGAGTCCCGTGATCAGCAGGACGTCGAGTGTGGTAATCGCCGCTGCGACGCGAGTCTCACGACGGCCGCGAAGAAGCCAGACACCAAACAGAATCGACGAGCCGTAGATCGCCGAAATCAGGATTAGCAGGAAGGTCGGCGTGAACCGCCCGTAGCGAATCGCGTCGAGCGCCAAGTACATCGTGGCGCCCAGCAGAACCGTGGCGATGATGAGTCGCCCTCCGAGAACCCACTGCAGCCGCCGATTCGAGTTGAACTCCTCTCGATCGACGGTCGGGTTCTCTTGCGGTTGAATCACTCCGCTTTGACTTTACCCGCGATCGAGAAGATCGGCAGGTACATCGCAATCAGGATTGTGCCGACGATGCCGCCGATGAACACCATCATCAGGGGCTCGAGTAGCGAGGTGAGGGCCGCAACCGCGATGTCGACCTCCTCTTCGTAGAAGTCGGCGATCTTGTTCAGCATGGTGTCGAGTGCACCCGTCTGCTCGCCGACGCCGATCATCTGCACGACCATGGGCGGAAACACGTTGGTCTCCATGAGCGGCTCGGCCATCGTTCGGCCCTCTCGGATCTTGTCCGAGGTTTTCTGAATCGCTGCTTCGACAACCACGTTCCCCGCCGACTTGCTCACGACATCGAGCGCATCGAGAATGGGAACACCGGCGGAGAGAAGGGTGCCTAGCGTACGCGTGAACCGGGCCACGGATACCTTTCGGATCACCGGGCCGAGGATCGGCAGCACGAGAAGCGCTCTATGGACGAAGTGTTTGCCTGCCGGTTGACGGTAGAACCAGGTGGCGCCGAAGACCAGCGCGGCTGATGCCAAGATGATCCAATGAATGTTGGAGATGAACCCTTCAGACGCTGCGATGACCAACTGCGTGAGCGCCGGCAGAGAGTCCGCCGCGCCGAACTCCGCAAACATTCCCTTGAAGCTCGGAATGACCCAGGCGAGCATGACGACCACGACGATCATCGCCACGAAGAAAATCGCAACCGGGTAGACCATCGCTCCGCGGACCTGGCGGGCGAGCTTGACGCGTTTCTCGATGTACCCTGCGAGACGGTTGAGAATCGTGTCGAGGATACCGCCCATCTCGCCAGCGCGAATGAGGTTGACGAAGAGCTCGTCAAAAAGCTTGGGATGCCTTGCGAGGCCGTCCGAGAAAGTTCCGCCTTGTTCGACGTAGTCCTTCACGTCCTTGAGGATTGTGTTGAGAGCTTTGTTCTCGCCACGGCTGGAGAGGATGTCCAAGCATTGAACGAGGGGAAGGCCGGCGTCGATCATCGTCGCAAATTGGCGCGTGAAGATGACCAGCTCCTTTGCGTCGATGCCTGTGCCGAACGCAAGACTGAGCTGGCGTCCCTTCTTCTTGATCTTGACGGGATTGAGCTGGCGCGCGCGCAGCCTCGACTGCACAGCTTCCTTGCTGTCCGCCTCGATGATTCCAGTTTGGACTTCGCCCGCGCGAGTGCGCGCTTCGTATACCCACTCGGCCATGAATTCTCCGCCCGATCCCCTCCGGGCCTTC
>CAMYMX010000058.1 GCA_947259605.1 uncultured Polyangiaceae bacterium
GAGGGAGCCGTAGCAGCCGGTGATGTACTGCTGGAGTTGGATCTTCTCTTCGTCGCTCAGCGTTTTATTGCCGTTGATCTTTTGTTCGAGGACGCGGAGCTTGTCTCTGACCATGACGATTTTTTTGAAGAAGACGTCGAGGGGGATGCGCTTTTCCTGCGTTCCTTCTTTGCCCGGGATGAGCACCAGTTCGCCGTCGTTCCAGCGGTCCCCAAGCTCGACCTCACGGACGCCGAGCTCATCGAGCAGAACTTCACGCAGGACTTGTCGAAAGGTTTCTTGATCCATGTCGATTCCAATCTCCGAGGGAATGATCGGCCGCGGTTTCGGCGCCGGTTCATCGCGATACCGCCGCGGCACGCCCGCCGCGGGCTTTCGTTTGAGGGCCTGTTCCCAAGGCGTGTCTTTGGACTTGTGGCTCGAACAGGTCGCCATGTCCTTGAGCGGCCAACGACCTTGCCCAAGCCGACAATCGCCTACCCAGGACCCGTCGGGCTCCTCGCGTTTGCGAATGTACCAACCGCAAGTTCCGCACCGGCCTGACAGGTCTCGGTCCATTGGGTGCGGAGGGTAGGGCAGGGGCGGCGGCAGCGCCAGCGTCGGTGCTACACTCCGGCGTGCTCTACTTTGCCTACGGGTCCAATCTTGATTTGGAGAACTGGAACCTTTGGTGCGCGAACAAGGGATTCGACGCGGATTCCATCGAGCCGCTCGGCCCCGCATGGCTGCCCGATCACGAGCTGGTCTTCCACTACCAGTCCCGTCTTCGGAAGGGAGGGGCACTCGACGTTCATCCGCGTCTCGGAAGTGTGATCTCCGGCGCGCTATTTCGGGTTCACGACTGGGAAGGGCTCGACGCGAAGGAAGGCGTGTCGGGCCGGTACTACCGTCGCATCTCCGTAACGGCACTGACCGATGATGGGCGTGCTCATTCGGCAACGACCTATTGCGTGTGCGAGGCGCGCGTGGGCTCCTTCGTGCCTCCGTCGCCGGCGTACCGCGAGATCGTCATGCGCGGCCTTTCGCGGTTCGGGCACCGCCACGATGGGTTTATCGAGGCAGCCAACAATGTCCCCGCTTCGGCAAAACCCAGCGCGATTTTCGCCTACGGCACCTTGATGCGCGGCGAGCGCAATCACGAATTGCTGGCTCCGCAAGTGGTTCGCGCACACGGCCCCGCTCGAGTCGGCGATGCAGCGCTTCTCCAGATCGACTGGTATCCCGGGCTCGTACTCAGCGAAGGGGGAACCGTTCACGGCGAGCTCTACGAGCTCCATGACCTTGCCACGGCGCTCCAAGAGCTCGACTCCTACGAGGACTTCATGGGCTACGAGAGCGCGAGCTCGCTGTATCGACGCTCCCTCATCAACGCCGTGACTTCGAGTGGCTCGGCGCTCGCTTGGACGTACATCTTTCTGGGTGATGCGGGCCAGTTCCCCTTGATTCCATCGGGACGTTGGTCAGGTGCTTGACGCTTCGCCGCAGAGGCGTACATTAGAAACTTAGATGATCAATCACTGCGACAGCCGCTACTTTTTTTGGTTCACCGACTGAGGTGGCCTGCGCGCGTTGTCGCTCAAAGGCCGCCTCCGAGGGCGGCCTTCTTGGTTTAACAATCTGAGGCCGTCGTGGGAGGGGCTGGGAGCCCGACCGATGGCACGTATCGATAGAAACCAAGCTCGAGACCGACACGCTCATATTCGAGCCAGAGCGCTCCGAAAGGTGACCGTGGTGCATGACGGGTCTGCTTTCCAGCTCGCGTCCGACCTGCGCGCCTACGGCTTCGACGTCGCCGAAGGGCCGCTGCTCGCGTCCGCGGCGGTGCACGGCGACCTGGGCAGTCTCGCAGTGATCGCGACCCGTCCGGGTGCGACTCGAAGCGAGCGCATGCAGGACTGGACCCGCCAGCTTTGCTGGAACGGCGCGACGCTCCTTGCGGTTGGCGCGGCAATGGGCCCCGTCGCCGAGTTCTTCGGCACCCGGCGTACCCCGCGTTCCATTGAAACGGTCAGCGGCCGTTTGGCCAACGTGGACTCTGTGGACCAAGGCCTCTTCACCGGCCTGCCCCAGAAGTTCCGCGTCGCGCTCCCAGCTGGAGACGGCTTCCCCGCGTCCGAGCTCAGCTCCGAGTTCCGAGCAACCGCGCAGAGCCACGATGGCGAGCTCATCGGCGCCTCACACGTCTTCCGCCCGGTGCACTTACTGCATGCGGGAGCGATGGAGAGTGGCGAGGTGCGCCCGGTGGTGTTGAAGAACTTGTTGAGGTTGATGAGGGAGAACGGAGGTCGGGCTTTTTAGCAGGGACAGGGACAGGGACAGGGACACTGACACTCGCACCGACGGGTGTGCTACGGAGTTCACATGGCCGATGCGCTCGTTCTCACCGACCTCGACGATGAGGGGGTTCTCACCGTCACGATGAACCGTCCCGAGCGACGGAACGCGTTCAACTCGGAAGCGTTTCTCGCGCTTCGGGATGCTTTTGTGACGGCCAACGCGGACCCGCGGGTTGCGGTCGTCTTGCTCACGGGCGCGGGCAATGATTTCAGCTCGGGGCTCGATCTTTCTGCGATCGATATGAATCGGGACGAGGAGCCGCCCTTCGAGTTGATGATGGATGCGATCTGCGAATTCGATAAGCCTCTGGTCTGCGCGGCAAAGGGCTGCGCGATCGGGTTTGGCGCGACGGTGCTCTTTCATGCCGATGTCGTCTATCTGGGGCAGAGTGCGAAGTTGCGTTTTCCATTCGTGAGCCTCGGGCTGGTCACCGAGGCGGCAGCTGCGTACCTGGGGCCGGCGATGATTGGCCACAAACAAGCGGCAGAGCTGCTGTTCACCGCCGAGTTCTTTGGCGCGGACAAGGCGCTCGAGTACGGGATCGCGACGCAAGCTTTCGAAGACGGCGAGCTTTTGCCGAGGGCGCTCGAAAAAGCGCGGCAAATGGCGCAATGGCCGATCGGCTCCCTGGTGGCGATCAAGCGAATCATGAAGGCGATGCACGGTGACAAGGTCGCCCTCGCACGGAAGCTCGAAATGGAAGGGTTTGCGGAGCTCATGGGATCTGCGGCCAACATGGAAGCGTTCTCCGCGTTCATGGAGAGGCGCCCGCCCGACTTCAAACAGTTTCGGAAATAGCCGCCCGCTTGCTCGCGTGAATGGCGATGACGAGCAGGATGGCGATCAAGCCGAGGAACATCCCGCTCCACAGGATGAACTGACCGTAATTGCCGGGAATGCGCCAACCAAACCACTGGAGCGCACAGAAGCCAAGAACAGCGGCGGCGATCAGGGACCAATCCCTGCTCCGATCTAGCCCAGCCCCTGGGGCGAGAAGCAACGGCCAGATGAAGAGGATGTGCAGGTAGTAGTTCGCCGGATAGAAATAGATCGGGATCATCAAGGTCCCGATCACCGCTGCGTCGGCGAGCCGCAATCGTCTGCACGCTACGATGCCGAGCAAGGTGTACAACAGCATGCCGGCGATCGTGATCCAGCGTCGGTCTTTCATGGTTTGCGCGGTCAGCGGTCCCCACTGCTCCGGGTCCTCGCCTCGAGCGCGGAGGTTGTGCCAGAGGTTGTCGGGCTCGTAGCTCACCGACGCGATGATCCCGATATGATTCACATTGGGCTTGTTGGCGTGCATCGATATCTTCTGGGACCACGCGCCCCACGAGCGTTCGATACCGAACCTACTGGCCGACAAGCCTCCCAGAACCATGACCACGATGAAGACCCCGGCGCCGACCTTGGCCAACGGAAGCAGTTGCACAAACGGGCTGGCGTCGTCCCTGCCTGCTCGGCGTCTTCGGACGGCGGCAAGCAATCTCCAAGCGATCGGTGCAGCCAGGAACACGAGCGCAAGCACGGGAAACGCGCGAATCATGGCACCCCAGCCGAGGAGTAGCCCCGAAAGGAACCAGCGCCGCGACGCCAGCGCGCAGACGCCGAGCCCCAGCAAGACCATCCAGTCGTTTCGGAGGGTCGAGCCCCCCCAGTTGCTTCCGAACTGATAAATGGTCGTTGCTCCATAGGCGACCATACAGACGAGCGCCGTACGCAATCCGAACGTGCGCCACGCCACGACGAAGAAGAGGAGCAAAAGGAGAGGATCGAGAAGCGCACCCCACAGAAACGTGGCTTCGCTTGCCTCGGCCGAGCCATAGATCGCGTGCGCGACGAGCAGCCACGCTGGGGTCGCATTCCCCCCGTGGTCGCGCAGGCTGTTCAAATAGGCCCCCGAGCCCATCGTCTTCCAGAAATAGGACATGTCCTGCTTGAACTCGGCCCATCGCTCGGGAGAAAAGCGATCCTTCACGGCGTGGATCTCTTCGGCAACTTCGGAAACGCTTCGCATCTCGTAGTCCCGGAGGTCTCGAAGCTGGGTGCCTTCGATGGGATCGAGCGACCCGTCGAGCTTGTCGTCGGCGTACGCCTTCACGCTCGCGAGATACACACCGTCATAGCCCAGCTCGTCGAAGTACTTCACGAACGGGAAGTACACGCGCGTGTCCCAGGTGTGGACAAACGTCGGCTTTCGCGCTTCGACGTCGTGAAACTGTGGATGGCCGAGGTTGTAGAATGTCAATATCGACATGAAGGCCATGGCGGCGAGGAGGCCGGTGAGCAGCCCTTGGCGCGCGTGCTCCGGGCGTAGGCCGAGCCGAAGGACGACCGCGCAGGCAACCGCTCCGCAGACGCCACGGGACACGTTGATCACGGTCGCCTCGACCGGCCAAATCAGCGAAACCAAGTAGGCCGCAATCCCCGCGCTGACGAGAGTCGCCGCCCACAATAGCGTCGACAGCGGCTTTCGGGCGTCGCGTCGGTGAACGAGCACCGCCAGGGTGGCTATCAGGCCAAACAAGAGCAATGAGAGCCGTGCCCAGATCGAGGACTCAAACTCGAGCAGAACCGAAACCTTCGGCGGCCAGACCGAAGGCGTCGCGGAGAAGAGTTGGATCTCGCTGGCGCTCACGCTGGGATCGCCGCCGATTGCGCTCAGCTTCGCAAAACGTGCGCTTCCAGCAAGGCCACTTTTCCAACGTGCGCGGAGGCCTTGCGGGCCTACGGCGGGTGCAGTCCACAGGGTTGTGAAGCGGGCGCCGTCCTCCGACGTCTCGAGAATGAACTCGTCGTTGTTGTCCCCTTGAAGGTAGACCGCCTCGATCGGTGTCACTTCGCCAAGGTCGAAGATGACGTAGGCACGGCTTCCGCGGAAGATGGCGGCCGTCTTCGAGTTCCACGCGCTGCCTTCGAACGAGCGTTGTCCGTCGGTCAGGCGGTCGATGTGCACCACCTGCTGCGCGTCCGCCGGAGCATCGAGTCGGATTTGCTCCGGTGGCGCTGTGCTTGAGCATCCCGTGGCTGCGAACAAAAGCAAACCCGCGATGCCCACCGTGATTTGCTGCATGGCCGCCGGATCCGTAGCAGGCTGAGCCTTTGCAGAGAAGGGCGTCCTTTACACCAAGATCGAAGCGGCGAGCCACTATGCGGCTGACACAAAATGACAATTCCAAACCCAGCAACAGCAATATTGCAATAGTCCTTGTACAGCGGAAGCAGGTGCGCGACGGCACAGAACGCGTTCCCTTGTCCTTGCAAGAGCTTACGCGCCTGACGGGTACCCCCGGGGGCTTGGTGCCTGGCGAATGAGGAGCCAAGCGGGGGCGTGCTCCTATACGCGCCACGTTTGACGCGCCTGGACATAACCGCTAACCCCGACGCCTGGAGCGGGGAATGTGGGTAATCATGGTGTACCCCGCGTTATCAACGGAGAGAATCACTATGACCAAAAACATTTTTCGATTGGGCCTAGTCCTCGCGCTGTGCGGGGCCATGACGGCTTGCAAGAAGGCTGAAGAAGCGGCCGACAAGGCTGCGGCAGCAGCGGATCACGCGGCGCACGAGGCAGCCGAGGCCGCTGAAGCGGCTGGCGAAGCCGCAGGAGAAGCGGCGGAGAACGCCAAGGAAGCCGCGGGCGAGGCCGCAGACGCAGCCAAGGCAGCGGGTACGAAGGCCGTCGAAGGCGCCGAGGGTGCGGCAGCGGATGCCGCGGACGCGGTCAAGGGAGCTGCCGGGGACGCTGAGGCCGCCGCCAAGAAGGCTGCCGCCGACACCAAGGCAGTTGCGGTCGAGGCCAAAGACGACACCGAAGCCGCCGCCGCTGACGCCAAGGCCGACGTGAAGAAGAAGATGGGCCAGTAGAGCACTGGGTCTCAGACTTTTCAGCAAGGAAGCCGGCTCCATCGAGCCGGCTTTTTTCGTGGGCGGGCGTCGACTTGCATCGAACGCACGGCTAACTAGAACATGTTTCACTTCGGCTGCTCCGCCGGAAAGCATGAGGCCATGTACTTCGACTACACCCCCGAGCAAAAAGCGCTGCGCGACGAGCTTCGTGCGTACTTCGATCAGCTGATCAGCGACGAGCTTCTCGCCGAGCTCGATCGAGCGGAGGGCGGCGGCCCTCTTTATCACCAGGCGATGCAGCGGCTCGGCGCCGATGGCTGGCTAGGCATTGGTTGGCCAAAGGAGCATGGTGGGCAGGGCCGCGGCCCGATCGAGCAGTTCATTTTCTTCGATGAGGTGCAGCGGGCCGGCTTTCCGATTCCCATCCTCACGCTGAACACCGTGGGGCCGACCCTGCTCAAGTTCGGTACCGAGGGGCAGAAGGCCAAGTACCCGCCGAAGATCCTCGAGGGCAAGTGTCACTTTTCGATTGGATACACCGAGCCGGGGTCCGGCACCGACCTCGCTTCGCTTCAGACGAGCGCAGTGCGGGACGGCGATGAGTACGTGATCAACGGCCAGAAGATATGGACGAGCCTGGCCGATCACGCCGACTACATGTGGCTCGCCTGCCGAACCGACCCCGATGCGCCCCCACACAAGGGGATTTCGATCATCATCGTTCCCGCGAACGCCGAGGGCGTTCAGATTACGCCGATGCATGCGCTCGGCGAGAACAACGTGCACGCGGTGTACTACGACAACGTTCGGGTTCCGGTCGAGAACATCGTTGGCGGGGAGAACAAGGGCTGGCACCTGATCACCACGCAGCTCAACCACGAGCGCGTGGCACTCTGTTCGGTCGGGCCGCTCGAAAAGATCTGCACCGAAACCATCGCATGGGCGAAAAAGACCCCAAACGGCGACGGCGGCATGGTCATCGACTTGCCCTGGGTGAAAAGCAATCTGGCGCGCGTCCACGCCAAGCTCGAGGTGCTCAAGCTACTCAACTGGCAGCAAGCCTGGGGCATTGCCAAAGATGCGCTTTCACCGGCCGATGCCTCCGCGATCAAAGTCTTCGGCTCGGAGTTTTACGTGGAGGGATCGCGCCTGCTAATGGAGGTTCACGGCGCGGCCGGCGTGCTCCATCACAGCTCGGAAGGGGCGCTGCTTCGTGGGCGTCTCGAGAAGTACTACCGGATGTCGTTGGTGCTCACCTTCGGCGGCGGCACCAACGAGATTCAACGAGACATCATTTGCCAGGCGGGCCTTCGCATGCCCCGCCTCGGACGACGCTGACGAGGCCCGAGATGGATTTCTCCTTCACCGAAGATCAGAACAGCATTCGAGATCTCGTCAAGCAGGTGCTCACCGACATTGTCACCGATGAGTCGCTCAAGGCGCTCGCCAAGGAGGGCACCTGGTTCCACGAGCGCGCATGGAGGCAGCTCGCCGAATCGGAAATGCTCGGGCTCGCCATTCCTGAGGAGTATGGCGGAGCCGGGATGGGGCTGACCGAGCTGTGTCTGCTGCTTCAGCAGGTCGGACGGACCGTCGCGCCAGTTCCGGCGATCGAAACACTCGTGTCCGCGGCGCTTCCTCTGGCGGAGTTTGGGACATCGGAGCAAAAGGACCGCTTTCTTGGCGGCATTGCGCAGGGCCGCACGATCCTCACGCCAGCCTTAGTCGACACCGGTAGCCGCAATCCGCTCAACCCTTCCGCGGTCGCCGAGGCCGACGGTGCGAACTGGCGCGTCAGCGGGCGCTTCAGCAATGTCGCTTACGCGGATCTTGCGGAGCGAATCATCGTGCCCGCGCGCACCGATCGCGGATCGATCGTCGTGTTGCTGGTCGACCCCAAGGGAGAAGGCATTCGCCTTGGGGAGCAGCGGGGCACCAACGGCCAGCCGCTCTGGCTTCTCGAGCTCCATCGCGCGCCCGTTGCTGCGGGTGATGTGCTTGGTGGCGCCGAGCGCGGGGAGCAAGTGCTTCGGTATCTCGTCGATCGCACCGACCTCGCCATCTGCGCGGTCGAATACGGCATCGCCGAGCAGGCGCTCTTCATGACCGCCACCTACTCGGGTGAACGCAAACAGTTCCGCGTTCCCATCGCCACGTTTCAGGGCGTGACCCAGCGGGTTGGTGATGCCTACATCGATGTCCAGGCCATGCGTTCGTCGATGTGGCAAGCCTGCTGGCGTCTCGATGAAGGCCTCGACGCCGCCAAAGAGCTCGCCGTCGCGAAGTTCTTCGCTTCCGAAGCGGGCGCCCGGGTCGTTGCTGCCGCCCAGCATGTGCATGGCGGAATGGGCTTCGACCGGGATTACCCGCTTTACCGCTACTTCATGACCTCGAAGCATCTGGAGTTCATGCTCGGCGGCACGAACGAAAGCCTGGCCAGGCTTGGCGAGCTGATCAGCGCTTGAACGGCGCTGTAGTCTTAGCGCCTGAGCGGGCCCTTAAAAGTCCCTGCCTGGAAACCGCCAATTGGTGAAACCGATGGAACCAGGCAGGGAGGTTGGAATGAAGGAGAGGTTGTACCCTTGATATGACCGACCTCCGGCTGTGTTACGGTCAGGTGATGGCGGTCAGCACATTTTTTAGAACAGAAGCACTAACCACCGATTCCAATAGGAATTTCATTCGAGACGTTTGGAATCGATTGGAGCGAGTTCCCGGCGGTAAGCGCTTGTACAGCAGGCTGGTAGGGCAAATGGCCCCGTACACGAGCTCCATCTCCGCGGTGGTTCAAGAGCTCGGAGAGGGGTACTCCCGCGTCACGCTTTCCGATCGCCGTGCGGTCCGCAATCACCTTTCGTGCATTCACGCGGTGGCGCTCGCCAACCTCGTCGAGCTCACCGGCAACCTCGCCCTCGGCTACTCGCTCCCCAACGACGCACGCTTCATCGTCGCTGGCATGAACCTGGACTACATCAAGAAGGCACGCGGCACCATCACCGGCGAGTGCCGCACCCCGCCCATCGAGTCCAGCGCGAGGCAGGAATACGAAGTCACGGTCACGCTGCGGGATGCGGGCGGGGACGTTGTGGTGGAGGGGATGTTGCGGACGTTGGTGGGGCCGAAGCGGGGGTAGCGGCAGAGCTCGTTACACCGCCCGCCCACCCCCACCCGTAATCCTCCCTCCGCGCCCTTCGCTGCGCTTGGGCTTGGCGGCGCGTTGCGCCGGGCTTCGCTTGGGCTTGGCGGCGCGTTGCGCCGGGCTTCGCCTTCGGCTCGCGCTGCCGCCTGCTTTTGGGCCGTGCCAGTGTCAGTGCCAGTGTCAGTGCCAACGCCAGCGCCAGTGCCAGCGCCCCTCACGCCTCTGCGCTGCGAATCAATTCCTGCGCCGCCGCCCTCGCCTGGTCGGTCACCGTAACCCCGCCCAGCATTCTCGCGATCTCTTCGAGTCGCTCCGTATCCGACAGCAATCGAATGTCGCTTCTCGTCCGCTGGCCCACGACCTCTTTGTGTACGCGGTAGTGTGCGTCGGCGTAGGCGGAGATCTGCGGCAGGTGGGTGATGCAGAGCACCTGGCTGTGTTGGGCGACTTCGTGGATCTTGCGGCCGATGACTTCAGCGACCGCACCGCCCACGCCCGCATCGACTTCGTCGAAGACGTAGAGGCTTGCGGGGCCCAGGCCGGCGAGCACGCGCTTGATTGCGAGCATGGCGCGTGAGAGCTCGCCGCCGCTCGCGATCTTACGAAGCGGTTTGGCGTCTTCGCCGCGGTTGGGTGCGATCAGAAGCTCGGCATGGTCGACGCCCGTCGGTGACAGGCGCGCGCCTTGAACTTGGAGCTCGCGCGGGCCGCCTTCGAGTGCGGCCAGCTCTACCGTGATCTTGGCTTCGCCCATCCCAAGCGAAGAAAGCTCCTTGCTGATCGCCTTGCTGAGCTTGGCGGCGGCGGTTTGCCTCTTGGCGCGAAGGGCGAGCGCGACCCGGGAAGCCTCTTCGAGTGCTTCGTCGAACTCGCGCTGGCAGCGGTCTACGCGCTCTTCGTAGCGTTCGAGCGAGTCGAGCTCTTCGGCAGCCCGATCGCGATGAGCGAGGATCTCCGCTGCGGTCTCTCCGTACTTCTTCTTCACGCGCGAGAGGTGGTCGAGATGATCTTCGACCACCCCAAGTCGGTTTGGATCAAACGAGAGATCGCGCGCGTAGCTTCCGAGCTCGGAGGCCGCATCTTCGAGCTGCAAGAGGGCCTCGCGAACTTGGGTGGCCATTGGCGCGAGGGTCGGATCGAAACGCGACGCTTGCTCGACCGATGCGGCGATGCGCGAGACCGCGCCGCAGATCGAATCATCGTCCGAGTAGAGCTGCGTTTCCGCTTCGCCTGCCGCGGTGCCGAGCTTCTCCGCGTGCCGAAGTCGCTCACACTCCAAGGTGAGCGCCGCCTCGTTTTCGAGCGCCTCCCTCAGTGCTTCAATCTCGTTGACCTGATAGCGAAGCAGGTCTTCCCGATCGGCTTTGCCGCGTTCTTCGGTGACGACCTCCTCGAGTCTTGCTCCGGCTTCGACGAGCGCGGCGTGGGCCTGACCCACGTTGTCGACCAGAGGTGCATGGCCTGCGAAGGCATCGAGATAGCTGAGGTGATGCCGCGCGTCGGCCAGCGAGTGGTACTCGTGCTGCGACGAGATGTCCGCGAGGCCCTTGGTGACTTCCTTGAGCTGGGCGAGGGTGGCCAGCCGCCCATTGACGTACGCCCTCGTTCGGCCCGTTGCGCTCACGACCCGGCGAATCAAGAGCTCTCCGTCTGTTTCGATGCCTTGCTCTCGGAGGGCCCCAAGCACTTTGGGCTGCTCGGACAGATCAAAGAGCGCCTCGACCTCCGCCGCCTCAGCGTCGGTCCGAACGACCTCCGGCCGCCCCCGGGCTCCCAGCACTAGCTGCAGTGCGTCGACAAGGATCGACTTTCCCGCGCCGGTTTCGCCCGTGACGATGTTGAGCCCCGCGTCGAGCTCCACTTCGAGCGCTTCGATGATGGCGAAGCTCCGGACGCGCAGACACGTGAGCACGGCGAAAGCTCTAGCACAGGCGTTGCGTAGGCGCTGCACAGGCGCTAGCAAACGAAGCACATGGCCTCTTCAGCGGAAATTCGGGAATCGTTCCTGCGCTTCTTTGCGGAACGCGAGCACGAACGGGTCGCCTCGGGTCCACTCGTTCCGCCCAATGATCCGACTCTCATGTTCGCCAACGCGGGCATGGTCCAGTTCAAAGACGTATTCACCGGAAAAGAAGCGCGGCCGTACTCGCGAGCCACCTCGTCGCAGAAGTGCATCCG
The DNA here is from genome assembly GCA_947259605.1 of uncultured Polyangiaceae bacterium. Taxonomy (GTDB): domain Bacteria; phylum Myxococcota_A; class Polyangia; order Polyangiales; family Houyiibacteriaceae; genus SG8-38. The sequence goes on from CAMYMX010000058.1 coordinate 11,504, forward strand.
CATCAGCGGGAAGCACAACGATTTGGAGAATGTCGGCGTCACGGCTCGCCATCACACCTTTTTCGAAATGCTCGGGAACTTCTCGTTTGGCGACTACTTCAAGCGCGATGCGATCAAGTTCGCCTGGGACTACTTCATCGACACGCTCGCCCTCGACCCCGAGCGCATCGTCGTCACCGTCTTTGGAGGCGAAGAAGGATTCGCTCCGGCCGATGACGAAGCCGCTG
>CAMYMX010000059.1 GCA_947259605.1 uncultured Polyangiaceae bacterium
GACTGGAAGCTTCCAAAGTCCCGCCAGGCTCATCGCCTCGTGAAATCCACCGATGTTGATCGAGCCATCGCCGAAAAAGCAGACGGTGACGCTGTCTTCACCCGCGTATTTGGACTTGAATGCCGTACCTGCGGCTAGCGCCAGGTGGCCGCCGACGATCGCCCAGCCGCCGAGAAAGCCGCGGTCGACGTCGAAGAAGTGCATCGAGCCGCCAAAGCCCCGCGAACAACCGGTATCTTTGCCGAAGAGCTCCGCCATGCCGGCCTTCGCAGACATCCCGCGCGCTAGCGCGATTCCATGATCACGATAGGTCTGAAAGATATAGTCCCGCTCTTCGAGAACTTCGGTAACGGCGACCGCAATGGCTTCTTGCCCGATGTACAAATGAAGGAAACCACCGATCTTACCTTTGGCGTAGTTGCGCGCAGCTTCTTCTTCGAAGCGCCGCATCACCATCATCATTCGATACTGTCGAAGAAGGTCTTCCTTGTTCTGCAATCGAACCTCCGAAAAGGGATTCTAGTGTAGCCTCGCCGCACAGCCATCCGAACAACGCGCTTTTTTGGCAGTATTTGGGCGATCCGTGACCTATACGGCTGCGCAGCGGGACACAGGGTTGGCGTATCGTGTCCGCACTGCTTACGATTTGATCGTGCGGATTCACACCTTGAGGGGGGCAAAGCTCGAGGATTCCGTTCTCGGGGCTTCGAGCTCACGGGCGCGGCCTGTCATGCGTGTCCTCGAAGAAGGGCTCGCCGCGGCGGCGCTTTCCGTTCGCGCGAACGCTGGTGCGCTCTACGTCGGGCAGACGGTCGAGTCGCTTCGCTGTGTCGCCGCTTGTGGGCCGGGCGCGAAGCTGCTGCTCGACCGCGGAGCCCCGCCTGATCCAGGACTGTCCAAGCGCGCGCTCGCAAGGCGGACTCCTTTTGTCATTTCATCGCTCTCGACAGACCCGCAGTTCCCGGCGAGCTCGTCACAGGAGACTCGGGTAGCCTTGCTTACGCCGTTGCACGACGGAGCTCGATCCGTCGGAGTCCTGCAGCTCGTGAACCCAAAGTCGCCCGCGCGTTTCACCAGCCGCGACAGGAAGGTCGTCGCCGGGCTGTCGAGCTACATCACGACGGCACTGATTCAGACCTCATCGCTTCGAAGGCAGGCAGGGCTGGCCGCGCACGATCCACTAACAGGTCTTCGCAACGTGAGGAAGCTCGGTAGCGAGCTGACCAAGGCAGTGAGCGCCGCCCGGAAAGGCGAACGCGACATGGCCATCATGTTCGTCGACGTCGATCATCTGAAGCGGGTGAACAGCAAGTTCGGGCACGCGGCCGGGAGCGAAGCGCTGAAGCGAACGGGCAGGGCGTTGGATGAAGCCGCCGCGGGAGTCGGCGCCGTGTTCCGGTTCGGCGGCGACGAGTTCATCGTAGTGCAAAAGCGCGCGTCGAAAGAAAGCGCACGCGCGCTCGCGAACCACCTGCGAAGTCACGTCGCCGCGAGTACGGCAGGTTCGATGCGCCCGGGTGGCACGCTACCGACGATTACGGTCTCGGTCGGCGTTGCGATGCTCAACGGACTGCGCCATTTGAATGGGCAGCCGTCGCGTGACCTCAAGGCTCGCCTCATGACGGCGGCGGACCGGGCGCTTTTTCGCGCCAAAGCTGCAGGTCGCAACCGCGTCGTCCTGGCGACGGGCCGCGACGACCGACTCTGAATCGATCGACTAGGCGACCGAGGACAGATACTGCTCGGTGTTCGACTGGATGCGAGCCCTGACCAGCGCATCGTCTTGTTCGACAAACTTCTCGTCGGGCGTGACCTTGAAGAGCGGCTGTCCCTTCGACACGATCGTTCCATTGGTGTCGACGAGGATCTTGTCTACGGTGCCCGCAAACGGTGCGTACACCTTGTTGAACATCTTCATGACTTCGACGATGTAGAGCGGATCGCCAATCTCGAAGTGCTGACCCTCTGCGACGAAGTGGGGCATGCCTGGCGCTTCTTGCGCGTAGTACATGCCCCCACTCATCGCGACAATTTCGTCTTCCTTGTTGACTGGAGGCGGGACGAGCACCTTCTTCATCTTCGCCTGGTGGTCTCGGGCGAACAGCCGCTCGGGAATGCTGATCGTGAGGTCCTCGTTGACGCGGAGGTCGAAGAAGCCGACTTTGTGCCCGATCAAGGGCAGTAGGCTGTAGAGCTCCAGGCCGAGCTGGAACCCGAGGTGCGCTTCCCGCACTTGCTTCCATGTCTCGGCGTCGAAGCTCTTCGGGGCTTTCTTGGCCTTGAGAGCGTCGTCGAGCTCGGGCCAACTGGAGATGCCCAGGCGTTCCTGCGCGGTCGCATAGAATGCCGCACCGTCGCGGAGCACCGCCTGGTCCTGCTCCCAGATGCGGTGGGCGGCCGGTAGGTCCACCCCAGCGTCCATGTGGAGGAGATAGTAGGTGTCGGAGAGGACCAGCAGTGGATTCTGCAGCCAAGTCACGCGGCCGTTCTTGACCTCGAAGTTGTTCTTGTTCGAGCTGAGCCAGGCTGAAAACAAATGCGGTTGCCGCAGGATGCGGCCAAGCGGGCGGCCGAGGAGGGTCTTTTTGAGGATACAAAGGTCGTTGGTGGCTTTCGCGGCGACCGGATCCGTCGAAGCGGCGTTCAAATACTGAGCGGCGAGACGGTCGTACGCGTAGTTCGCGTCGATTTCGTTGGCCTCGTTCAAGAGCTCGCCAACCAGCGTGAGGTAGGGAACCACAAATCGAGTCGTCGGCTTCGCGTCGACCCCGTTCGCGAGGAACCAGTGCACGAGCCCGTAATGGAACTGCAGGTTGGTCTGAAGGTCGGGGCCCCGAAGGACCGTGCGACGAAGCACCTCACGCAGGCGTTCGTAGCTGTCACGCCGATCTTCGCCGGTCGTGACCAGAAGCGCGATGTTGCTGTCGTACGCGCCGGCCAGACGGTAGCGCATGAAGAGATCGGTATCGGGGTTCTTGAAGCAGATGCCCTGATCGTCGCGAACCTCACCTTCGATCGGGTCCGACCAAGACATGATCTCGCCTCCCGCATGCGGGGAGAGCGATTGATCGGTCGCATTGAGGCGCGCCTCCACCGCCGCCGCGTCGCGTTGAACGCGCTCGGGTCGGGGGAGCCGGGCTTTGTGTTTGGCGAGCAGGGCCATCGCCTCGACGAGCGAGTGCACGTCGAAGAAATCCTCGGCGTCGTCCGGATTGCTGAAGCGGAGCGCGTAGCAAAGCTCGGACACCCGATGCTCGACCTGAATGCGCGTGTTCACTTCCATGAAGTAGTGCCGCGGCCCGTCGACGATGCATTCGAAGGTCGAGGCCGAGTCGAGCTTGACCGCCTCGCCGAAGCGCTCGGCTTCCTCCTCCATGCGCCGGAGAATTTCGAGGTCCTGCGCAATCGCGTTGGCCTGAGCTTCATTGCCGGCGGCCCGCTCCCGCGCTACTGCAGCGGCGAGCGTCTCCTGCGTGATCGAAACCTCGAGGAGCTTCTGCTCGTGCATCTGAAGGGAGCAATCGCGCCCTCCGAGTGAAACGGTCCATTCGCCGTTGCCGAGAAGCTGGATCTCGTTGTGGCGCGTCGTCTCGATGTTGAGCTCTACGAGGATGTTCTTGTTGTCACCGACGCCGAGCGCCTTCACTTCGCTCAGGATTTCCCGAACCATGGCTGGGGCCTGCTCAGCACGGTCGACGATGCGTTGCCCTTTACCACCGCCTCCACCGATTGCCTTGAGGCGAATGCGGCTGCCCTGGTTCTGTTCGAGGATGTTCGCAACCTCGATTTTGATCTGCTCGGCGAGCTCGTCGACCGTATAAAGGTCGATGTGGGCATCGTAGGAAGCCCCAAGCAGCGCGTCGGCCGAGGTTTCTACATCTACCGCGTCGTCGCCGAGCTCGGGCACCTCGAGGCCATGCTTCTTGGCGAGCTTGCTGAGGGCCTTGCGGTCTGGATGGTTTTTGAGAATCAGCCGCGCCGTGGCGTTGTTGATGCCAGGGGTCACGCTTACATCGACACGCTCGGCGGTGCGCTTGGCCTCGTCCTTGAAACCGGCTGCCTGTACGGTGTAGGAGCAGGGGCCGATGAAGCGAAGGCCAGCGTCTTCAAGCGAGCGGACGAACTGTTCGTCCTCCGCCATGAAACCATAGCCAGCAAAAACGTAATCGTAGCCGTTGACCTTCGCGATCTCGATGATCTGCCGGATGCGCTCTGCGCGCTCTTCCTTGCTCGCGCCGGTGTAGTCCGAAACCGAGTGAACGCGCGCCGGGTCGATGCGTCGAAGCTCGGGGGCCAGTGCTCGGGGATAGACGATCGAGTCTTTTTCCGAAAGCAGGATCCCCACCCGGGTCATCCCCATCTCCTCGAAGATGTCGAGCGCTTCTCGCCGAACCGGTCCTCGGCAGACGATGAGGACGGTCATGTCCTCGCAGTCGAATGAACGCACCCACTCGGACTCGGAGCGTCCGAGGCGGCGGTCCCGATGGATCAGGGGGTTGTGCATGTAACTGGTCGACGACATCAATGAAACTCACGCTGAACCGCTTGCAACGGCCCTGGGGTGTAGTGGGACAGGTAAAAGTCGAGGTTTTTGGCCAGGGCGGCCCTCACATCCATCGGCGGAACGATCTCGGAGATGGAGCCGAGGCTGAGCGCTTCCTTCGGATTCATCAACTCTCTTTCGTACCGAGCGTTGAACGCAGCCTCCTGCGCCTTGACCCATTCAGCCACTTCTGCCTCGGCATCTTCTTTCTTGGCACCAGCACCCAGCGCTTCTTGCAGCCGAGCCTTCGCGCTGTTGCGCATGTCGCGCATCTCTTGTTTATAGACGAACTCTTTTCCGGCCGGACCCATGACCGCAACGCGCGTCGTCGGAAGCGCCATGACGTGGTCAGCTCCGGTTGCGTAGCAGTTGAATGCTGCATAGGCGCCGCCAAAAGCATTTCTGATGATCAGCAGAAGGCGCGGGGTCCGAAGATCGATGATCGAGTCGAGCATCGCTCGGCCGGCTTGAACGATTCCACGGCTTTCCTGATCGCGGCCCGGCAAAAATCCGGTCGTGTCCTCCATGAAGATCACGGGAATGTTGTAGAGGTTGCAGAAGCGAATGAAGCGCGAATTCTTGAATGCCGCGTCGACGTCGATTTGCCCCGATGCAACGGCGCTGTTGTTGCAAACGAAGCCGGCGACGTGCCCGCCGAGGCGACCGAACGCCGTGATCGTGTTACGCGCTCGCTGCGGCTGGAGCTCGAAGTAGTCGCCGTGATCGCAAATCTGCTGAAGGATGATGCTCACGTCGATCGGCGTATTGAAGGCGGTCGGCGAATTGAAGGCCTTGCGGAGAAGCGTATCGATTTCGCCTGTCGGCCGGTCGAGCGGGTCCGAAGTCTCCTGATAAGGAGCGAATTCGTGGTTGTTTCCCGGTAGGTAGCTGAGCAGGCGCCGGGCGGTTCTGAGGGCGCCAACCTCGTCCCGCACGGTGAGGTCCGCGACCCCGCTCTGCCCGTGAACGCCGGGGCCCCCGAGCTCGTCGGCCGTCACATCTTCGCCGAGCACCGACTTGACCACGCCCGGACCGGTCAGCCCGAAGAAGGTGTTGGCTGGCTGAATCATGAAGCTGCCCTGCCGCGGCAGGTACGAACCGCCGCCAGCGTTGTACCCGAACATGCACATGATGCTCGGGACCACACCGCTAATCTTGCGAAGGGCCGTGAACGCCTCGGCGTAACCGTCCAAACCGCCGATGCCCGCCGGCACGAACGCGCCTGCGCTGTCGTTCATCCCAACCAGCGGCATTCCCTGACGGCCGGCTAAGCGGATGACGTTGGCAAGCTTGGTGCCGTTGGTCGCGTCCATCGAACCGGCACGGACCGTGAAATCGTGGCCATAGACGGCGACCTCGCGACCGTCGATTTCGACGACAGCGGTCACGATCGACGCGCCGTCGAGATTGGGACCCCAGTTCTGGTACAAGATGGTCGGCTCGGTGTCGGGATCGCGGAGCACGTCGAGACGCTCCCAGACCGTCATGCGGCGCTTGGCGTGCTGCCGGCCGATCTGAACCGGACCGGCCGCAGTTCGAGGGCGCGCACGAAGCAGCTCGCCTTCCCGAACCGCTTTGTCGTAGGGTCCGCCTTCGTTCGCCGGAGCGGCAGCCGAACCGGATTTGCCATCCACTTCGAGCGGATTGCGAATGCTTGGTGTCACAGGGTCCTTATCGGGCATAACTACACTTGCCTACATCAGCTGGCGCCCAGGGCACGGGCTTGGCAGCGCACGGCCTTGTACGGGTTTTAGGGTCGAAATGCCAGCGAACACCCCCCAGGCGTGCAGATGCAGATGGCGCCGCCCCAGAAATCCGCGAAAATGCAGGGCTTCATGCCGGTCCAAGAAGATACTCGGCGCGCCTTGGATGCCGCCGAGGACGCGGCGCTGCGAGCCGGCGAGCTCGTGATGCAGGGTTGGCGGGTCGGCACCGAGATTGCTCGCAAGGGGCGCTTCGACTTGCTGACCAAGTACGACCTCGAAAGCGAAAATCTGATCCGGGAGGCACTGTCGCGCGAGTTCCCCAGTCATCGGATTGTCGGTGAAGAGGGCGCCGATACCGGTGAGGGCGAGCTGGTCTGGTTCGTCGACCCCATCGACGGCACGACCAACTATGCGCACGGGCATTTTTTCTTTGCCGTGTCGATCGCTTTGTATCGCGGCCGAGAAGGGCTCGTCGGCCTGGTGCACGCGCCGGCGCTCGGGGTCACCTGGAAGGCGGCGAAAGGGATGGGTGCGTTTCGCAACGGCAAACCTTGCTCGGTGTCGGCCCGCGCCCAACTCGAAGAGGCTGTGTGTGCGACCGGCTTTCCCTACGACCGCTGGTCGAACGGCGACAACAATCTGGCTGAGCTTGGGCTCTTCTTGCAGCGCGCCAGAGGCATCCGGCGGTGTGGCACCGCGGCGGTCGACCTGTGTCTGGTCGCCGACGGCACGTATGACGTCTATTGGGAGAAGTCGCTCAATGCCTGGGACCTGTGTGCCGGCGCGCTGATCGTGAAGGAAGCGGGCGGCCAGCTGTCGACGTATGAGGGCGAAGAGGCTGACCCGCGAAGTGGGAAGCTGCTGGCGTCCAACGGCCTGCTTCATGAGGCTGCCGTCCGCACGATTCGTGAGGCACGTCACAATCTCACATCCGACTAATCGTGAATCGGGTCGGGTCGGCCAGTAGACTGAAGGAGATGGGGAACGAACTGGAGGTGGAGCAGGCCTGGGAGCCGGGATCTGCGTGCTCGGCGGAAACGCTGGCAGCGCGGGTGCCTCTGAGCGCCGACGAACGTCACTCGATGATGTGCTCACTCGGCCGGAGGTACTTGGCGACGATGCTGATCTGCGCCGGAATCGCCTACGAGGGGCTTGCGCTCGGCCACTGGTCGACCGGCGCCAATCAAACCGAATTGAAGTTGATGACGATCTACGGGCTCGCCGGAATCGGAATGCTGGCACTCGGATGGCGCGCCCACCATCAACCCCCCCGGCTCGCCTGGTCGCTGCACATAGGCGGCTCGGCATTTCTCGTCGTCACGGCTACGGTCACCCTGGCGTATGCGCTGGGCGGCGATCCGTCAGATTTCTACGTCTACTTGTTGATTCAGCTCGCCGCAGGGGCGCTGGTTCACGACTGGCGCTGGCTCGCTGTGATTATGATCGGTGGGTACCTCGGCTGGGGCATCACTTCGCTCTGGGTGCAAGACGTCGACTGGGTGAAGAGCGTCGGATACCTGTTTGGCTTTTCGGCCATCACGATCGGGATCCACTACGCGAGAAGCCGCGCACTGATTCAAATGGAAGAGCTCCGGCTCGCCGCGGAGCGCGCCTCTCAAGCGAAAACGGATCTGTTAGCCAATGTGAGCCACGAGGTTCGTACGCCAATGAACGGCGTTCTCGGCCTGAGCGCTCTGCTGCTCGATACCGATCTCGACGAAAAGCAGAAGAAGATGATCACCGCGATTCGGGAGTCCGCAGACGCGCTGGTCGGGATTGTCGACGAGATCCTGGACTTCTCGCAGCTTCAAAAGGGTCAGGTCGTGCTCGACAACGCGCCGTTCGACATGCTGGCGCTGATCGACGGAGTCGTGGACCTCATGCAACCACGCGCCGAAGCGAAGGGTATTCGGCTCGAATCGGAGACGCCGGAAATCACCAGCCAGCGGTTCCAGGGAGACAGCGGCCGCATCCGCCAGGTGCTGCTCAACTTGGTCAACAACGCGATCAAGTTCACGCACTCGGGCTCGGTGAAGGTTCGGGCCGAGCTGGTAGACCGAGCGGAGAAGGCCCGAGTTCGCCTTTCGGTGCGCGATACGGGTGTCGGTATTCCCGGCGATTCGCTCGATGGAATTTTCACCCGCTATCAGCAATGCAACAGCGGCTCGAACCGAAGCACGAGAGGCAACGGATTGGGCCTGGCAATCAGCAATCAGCTGGTGGAGCTCATGGGCGGTGAGCTGGGGGTCAGCAGCACGGTCGACGAGGGGACTTGCTTTTGGGCAGAGCTCGATTTGGGACTCGGTCAGGACACCACCTTGCGGGTCGTCGGGACCGACGGGCAAACCCAAGCGCTCATACGCGAGGGCGCGCTGGTGCTCGTCGCCGAAGACGACCCGACCAGCTGCATGGTGACCGAGGCTCTCTTGAGAAAGCTCTCATGCAACGTGGACATCGCGACCGACGGTCGTGAGGCGCTCGAGAAGGCCAAAGCCAACGACTACGACATCGTTTTCATGGACTGCCACATGCCACTCATCGACGGGTTTCAAGCCACGAAGCGCATTCGCCAGTCGCCGGACAAAGAGGATCTGCCGATCGTCGCGCTTACCGCGAGCGTCGCTGAAGAAGACCGAGTCCGTTGCCTCGATGCAGGCATGAACGACGTGGTCTGCAAGCCGGTGCGGACCTCGATGCTGGCCAAAGCCCTGGAGCGGTGGGTGCCTCTGGCGGGCGCTCGACCGACGAAATCGGTGTCCACCCTCCCACCTCCGCCTGCGCTCGACCTGGGCATGGTCAGGCAGCTCGTCTCGCTCGACGGCGAGGATGACGAGTTCATCGAGGACGTCTTGCTGGGTTATGTCGATCAGCTTCGCGCTTGTGTCACGCAAATTGGAGCAGCGTTCGACGAAGGCGACATGGACGCCGCGCGCCTCAGCGCCCACACGGTCAAGGGAGCGAGCAAGCAGATTGGCGCGACCCGCGTTGGCGAGCTCTTAGGTGGCATCGAGGGCGAAACCAGCATCGACGCGGCCCGCAATCTCCTCGAAGTGGTCGAGCAGGAAGTGCCTCGCGTCGAAAAAGCGATTCGAGGGCTGCTGAGCCGATCGCGCCGGGCCGGCTAGATCTCGACTGCGTCTCGACTAGATGTCGAGGTTGGTCACGTTCAGGGCGTTGGTCTCGATGAACGCGCGCCGAGGTTCGACTTGGTCGCCCATGAGGACGCTGAACAACTCCTCGGCCTCCAGCGCATCGTCGATACGCACCTGAAGAAGCGTCCGCGTGTCCGGGTCCATGGTCGTGTCCCAGAGCTCATCGGGGTTCATCTCGCCGAGGCCCTTGTAGCGCTGGATGCCAAGACCCTTTCGCGCGCGCGAGTCGAACTCTGTCCAGAGTGCCTCCAGGTCGGCAACCTCGGAAGGCTCGGAGGTGGGTTTGCCGTCCTTGTCGAGCACGGTCAGCAGGAACGGCGGCTCACCAAGGGCTCGAATTCCCTCATAGATCTGTCGGAGCTCCGAGAGGTTCCCTGTGGAAAGGAAATCGAAGTCGATCGTGGTGACGCGGCGCGTCCCACCATCTTGCGTTGCAATGACGACCTTGTACCGATCGTGCTCTTCGTCGCGCTCGATGCTGGCTTCTAGGTTGCCGGGGCGTTTGGCGCGCACGTGCTTTTCGAGCAATGCGATGGCCGCCTCTACCTTCGTTCGGTCGGCGAGGTCGGCTTCCTTCAAGTCGGCAACGGTCACGAGCGCCTCGACGACCAAGGGATCCATCCTGTGCCCGATGTTCTCGAGGAGCAGCCGGAATCGGGTCACGTCTTTGAGCAAATTCCGCAGCGGCTCTCCGCTCAGCTGAGTGCTGCCGCCCTTCATGCCGAGTCGAACGTTGTCGGTTCCGAGCTCGATTAGATATCGGTTCAACTCGTCGTTGCCCTGCAGGTAACGCAGCTTTTTGCCCTTCTTCACTTTGTAGAGAGGCGGCTGCGCGATGTAGAGATAGCCTTTGTCGATGAGCTGCGGCATTTGTCGGTAAAAGAAAGTCAGCAGCAGCGTCCGAATGTGTGAACCGTCGACGTCGGCGTCGGTCATGATGATGACCTGGTGATAGCGGAGCTTTTCGAGGCTGAAGTTCTCTCCTCCTTCGACGCCGCAGCCGAGCGCCGTGATCAAGGTTCCGATCTCCGCACTCGAAATCATTTTCTCGAAACGCGCCCGCTCGACGTTGAGAATCTTTCCGCGAAGCGGCAAAATCGCTTGGAAGCGCCGATCGCGCCCCTGTTTTGCGCTGCCGCCCGCCGAATCACCCTCGACGATGTAGATCTCGCTCTCGCTGGGATCTTTGCTTTGGCAGTCGGCCAGCTTTCCAGGAAGCGTGCTCGCATCGAGGACGCCTTTGCGCTGGACCATTTCGCGTGCACGCCGTGCGGCCTCCCGAGCACGCGCGGCGAGCACCGTCTTCTCGACGATGCGCTTGCCGGCCTTTGGCTCTTCTTCGAGGTACTGGCTGAGCTTTTCGTTGAGGACGCTCTCGACGATACCTTTGACTTCGCTCGAAACCAGCTTGTCTTTGGTCTGAGAGGAGAACGCCGGGTCCGGATGCTTGACCGAAATGATCGCGGTCAACCCTTCCCGCACATCCTCGCCGCTGAGCGGGTTTTTGAGATCCTTCAGGAGTTTTTCTCGTGAGCCGTACTGGTTGATGACACGGGTCAGAGCGGTCCGGAGACCGGTCATGTGGGTGCCACCGTCGCGATTGAAAACGTTGTTGGTGTAGGGAAAAATCGACTCGTTGTAGGAGTCGCTCCACTGCATCGCGATCTCGATGTCGACGCCGTCCTTGACCGCGTGGAGATAGATGACGTCGTCGTGCAGCGGGGTCTTTTTCTTGTTGAGCGATTCGACGAACTCGCGAATGCCGCCCTCGAATTTGTGGGTAACCTTCTTGCCGTCGCCGCGTTCGTCTTCGAGCGAGACCGCGAGGCCAGCATTCAGAAACGAGATTTCGCGAAGCCGGTTGTTGAGCACCTCGAAGCTGAAGTCGGTCATCGTGAAGATCTGGGGGTCGGGCTTGAAGGTAACCTTGGTCCCCGTTTTATCGCTGTTGCCGATCGGCTCGACCGGGGCCTTTGGAACGCCGCGTTCATACTCTTGAAACCAGAGCCGGCCCTCGCGACGGATCTCCATCTTGAGCCACTCGCTCACCGCGTTGACTGCGCTGACGCCGACGCCGTGCAAGCCGGCGGAGACCGAATAGCTCTCGCTGTTGAACTTCCCGCCGGCGTGAAGCTGTGTCATGACGACCTCGGCTGCGCTGACGCCCTTGTCGTGCATGCCCACGGGAATGCCTCTACCGTTGTCGATGACGGTCACCGAGCCTCCAGAGTGAACGATGACTTGGACTGCGTCGCAGTGGCCCGCCAAGTGC
>CAMYMX010000060.1 GCA_947259605.1 uncultured Polyangiaceae bacterium
CCCACCAATCGGTCTCTCCGAGCCGTGAGCCGATGACCAAGACGACATCGGCTTCGCTCCGGGCCTGGTTGATTGGCTCCATGGCCCAAATCGGGAGCAACTGCTCGTGGTTGTCGGGAAGGGCGCCGCGTCCGGCCCAGCTCGTCGTGACCGGCGAGCCTATCGCTTCGCTCACTCGTTCGAGCGCGTCGGAGGCGTGCGCGTGCAGGACGCCGCTTCCGGCATGAATGTGCGGCCGTTCCGCGTTTCGAAGGAGCTCTGCTGTGCGTGCCACTTGGCTCGGGGAAGGCTCGACGGGCTCCGTTCGCCGGTACGCCTGCGGAGGACGAAGGTCGATGCCGTCCGCTTCGAACACACCATTCATCACGGTTTCCGGAACATCGAGGTGCACCACGCCCGGGCGACCAGACCAACTGATTCGTGCTGCACGTCGAAAAAACTCGGGAAGACGATCGAACGACGGAACCGCGCCACTCCACTTGGACATCGCACGGGTAACCCCGGTTTGGTTGAAGTACTGGTATGTGCCTCCGCGATCGGGATATGCGATTGGCGTCCGCCGACTCGAGGTGATGAGCAGTACGCGGTTGCCCTCGCCGTTCTCTACGGCGACTCCGGGCAAGATGTTTGCAACGCCGGGCCCGTTTGAAGCCATACAAACGCCGAGCTTGCCTGTCAGCCGCGCGTAGGCCCCGGCCATGTGCGCCGCGCTGGTTTCGTGCCGTGGCGACACCAACCGGATGCCGTGCTTCTCGAAGCTCGCAAAGAAGCCCATGTAGGTGCCGTCGACGATGCCGAACACGACCTCGACACCCTCGGCCGCCAACATTCGGGCGAGCGCCTCACCTCCAACCATCTGAGTCATGGCTTTCCTTCCCGCGCCCGATTGACCGCCGACGGGTGGCGGAGCAGGGCGCCGAACCAAGAATGTACACCCTTGCTTTCCTCCGCTGAAAGCGAAACATTTGCGCCTCGAGCCGCGCGAATCAGGTCATTGCTTGCATTTCCGTCCGCGGCTCGTGACTCACCCTGCTGGGGTGAAAAATTACGTATGGGCTCACGGAACGCGAGCACCCGGTGGTCACGTATGCGATCTCCTTTGTTAGTCCGCGCCCAGCATTCAGAACACGTACGGAATGAACAAGTAAGGGACTTCTTCACAGTAGCGATCCCAGTCTGCGCCATACTTTTTCTTACACCTGCGGATGTCCCGCCCAGCGCGGTGCAGAATCATGATCACGAAGAAGGTCACGTACAGATACGGTAAGAAGTGGTCGAAGCCGCAAATCAGGCCCCAGGATAACGCCATCAGAATGTCCGCGGTGTAGTGGATCTTTCGGGCGTATCGCCACCAGCCATCGACGAGCAGCTTGGACCCAGCTTCGGTGTCCAAGTAGCGCGGATTGTGCAGAGTGCCCCAGGGCAACTGCGGGAACGCCTTCCGCTTCACGTACGAGCCGTTGAGTTGCATGCGAAAGCGGTTTCGCTGGCTTTGCGCCGTATCCCAGACGTAGTACGCGCCGAACAGCAGCACGAAACAGAAGACGGTAAACGGAACCGAGTGCTCGAATGGGGCTCGCGACGCGATGTACATCGAGCTGAAGCAGTATACGAACGGCACCCCGGCTAGGTTCCAAAACACGAGCATCCAGCCCCACTTTTCGTAGAAGATGTCCCAGGTCGTCGGGATGCACTCTTCGCCCTTCATGCAGGCGTTGGTGTAAAGAAAATGGGCCACCACCATGAAAATCATCGGCGTGCTCACGGTGCCGTACGTCGCGTATTGGTGCGCAGCGCCGCTGGCGGTCAGCAAGAAGAGGGTCAGCCAGGAGACTCGGACCTCGGCCCACATTTTGAGGTCCAGGGGGCCGATCCGCGGATTGAGCCAAGCCCCCATGAAGAAGTCGTAGAGGAAGCTCCCCGACATCCGCTCCGCGTTGCCCGTCGCCTTGGCTCCGAAGTAGACGAGCACCGCGACGATGTTCGCGCTGATCATCGCCGTGATCATGAATGCGCCAAACTGATCGTAGATCGTCTGCAGGGGGAAGACTCCACTGACGTGCAGAATCGCGACTCCAATCAGCGTGAGGTACCAGGCGGTGATGCCGTTACAGCGGTAGACCAAACGCTTGCCGTTGCGCGACGGGATCGGCAGACCCTTGATCTCCAAGCCCGGCAGGTACGCAGCCATTAATCCTTCGACCACCAGGAACGTCCCGTAGATCGCGAACGTACTCCACGTCGGCGAGGCGTAGGTCACGATCTGCTCCCAAATCCGTCCGAAGAACGGACCCAGATCCGAGAGCCCAGCCGGATAGAACACGGCTCCGTCGTAGAAGCGCCAAGCGATCCATAGGTAGAGCATCAAGGCGTGCGAGAGAGTCATGATGAAGGCGGCCCCTAAGGTCCCCCCAAACTCGCGCGCCGTTTCCCCGGCTTTGACCTTCGAACGTCGAGAGGCCGTGGCGGCCGGTAAACTAGGCTTCACTGCTTCCTGCACGGTTTGCTCCTGTCTAGAGCGCATTTCTAACCGTCTGAATTCCGGATGTCCAGGTTGTTCGTGGGTCCTGCGCTAGGCTACCCCGCGTGGATCGGGGAAGCCTACTGAAGATCGCCTTGGCGGCGCTGTTGGCCGGGGCCGTCGCTTGGATCTACGCGAGCGGCGCGTACCAGGAGCTCGACCCTGCAACGATGCGGGAGTGGTTTCGGAATGCCGGGCCCTGGGGTGGCGTGTTCTTCATCGCGGCGTACGCGTGTTTACAGCCATTCGGTGTGAACGGACTGGTCTTCCTTCTCAGTGCGCCCCTCATCTGGAGTCCTACCCAGGCGTTCCTGCTCAACTGGGCAGGAACGGTGGGTACCGGTCTGTTTTCTTTTCTTGTCGCTCGCTTCGTCGCCCGCGATTGGATTCAGCAGCGGCTGCCTTCACGCATTCGCCGATTCGACGATCGACTCCAAACGCACGGATTCCGCACGGTGTTCCTGCTCCGTCTAATCTTTTACACGACGCCCACCGTGCAGTGGGCATTGGGCGTCTCGCGGGTCGCCTTCTTTCCGTTTCTAGCGGCGACCGTCTTGGGCGTCGCGCCCTTCACCTTGATGACGACGCTGGTCGGCATCCGCGTTGCAAAATGGATCGAAGAGCATCATGTCGCGACCTGGCCCTGGGACCAACTCTGGCCTTTCCTCATCCTCGCCGCTGTCGTGATCGCCGCGATCAGCATACTCATCCTGCGCAAGTGGCGAGCGCAAGCGGTCGACTGATACCGGGGCGCGGAAAAAGGCGCGACACGGGGCTGCGTCGAACGGGGCGGCTTGCAGAGGTGGCCGGAGGGGCTTGGGGCCTGAGGCCACGCAAGCCGCCCCTCGGAGCTCGCGCCAATCGGGGTTGGTTGCTGTCTTGCCGATTGTCACTCACACGCCGACTCCGCCCCATATCGCGCCTTTTTCCGCGCCCCTCCATACGGAGACAGGACCACCAACCTTCCCAAAACGGCAGGCGGCAGCGCGAGCCCGAAGGGCGAAGCCCGGCGCGAACGCGCCGGCAAGGCGGAGCAAAGCGACCGCCGCGCCAGGGAGGATTACGGGTGGGGGTGGGCGGGGCGGTTCAATCAAACCGTACCAGCCAACCCACCCAACACCCGCCCCCCCAAACACCCGCGGCAGCGCGAGCCCGAAGGGCGAAGCCCGGCGCGAGCGCGCCGGCAAGGCAAAGCGAAGCGAATGCCGCGCCAGGGAGGACTACGGGTGGGGGTGGGCGGGCGGTGTAACTAAACCAAACCCGGTATCACCCACCCGAGCAAAAATGCTCGTAGTCGATGTAGTCGGTGATCGTCGGATGATCTCCGCAGACCGGGCACTCTTTGTTGCGCCGGAGCTTGAAGGTGCGGAACTGCATCTGGAGCGAGTCGTACTGCAGGAGTCGGCCGACCAAGGGGTCGCCTCGCTCGAGAACGATTTTGACGGCCTCGGTCGCCTGCAGCGTGCCGATGGCGCCGGGCAGCACGCCGAGAACGCCGGCCTCCGCGCAGGACGGCGCCAAATGCGGCGGCGGTGGCTCCGGGTAGAGGCAGCGGTAGCATGGACCGTGCCTCGGCCAAAACGTGGTGACCTGCCCGTCGAACCGGAAGATGGATCCGTGGACGACCGGAATGTCTTTCCAAACGCTGGCGTCGTTGACGAGGTAGCGCGTGGCGAAGTTGTCGAGGCCGTCGACGATGACGTCCCAATCTTGGTCGAAGATTCGATCGACGTTCTGCCGCGTAAGCCGCTCGTTGAACGCGATGACGTTGACGTCGGGATTGAGGTTTTCAATCGTGCGCTTGCCGCTTTCGACTTTGGATTCGCCGACGCGGTCGAGCCCGTGCAAGACCTGGCGTTGCAGATTCGACTCGTCGACCGTGTCGCCATCGACCAGGCCAATGGTCCCGACGCCCGCAGCCGCGAGATAAAGCGCAGCGGGAGAGCCAAGCCCACCTGCGCCGAGCAGCAGCACACGCCCCTGCAGCAGCTTCGCCTGCCCCTGCTCGCCGACCTCCGGCAAGAGCAGATGGCGCGAGTAGCGATTGAGCTGGGCGTCGGTAAACGCGAACGGCTGCGTCGTGGGGAAGCCCTGGTCCTTCCACTGATTGAAGCCCGGGTTTGCTGACTCGACGTTGTTGTAGCCGAGGTCTTGCAGAACTTTGGCCGCGAACGCCGATCGGATGCCTGCCGCGCAGATGGTGACGATCTTCGCGTCTTTGTCGGGGAGCCGCGAGCCCGATTGCATTTCGAGGAAGCCTCGCGGGATGTGCAGCGCGCCCGGAACGTGGCCTTGCCGCCACTCGTCCTTTTCGCGAACATCGACGAGGATGATGCCGTCGCCCGAGTCGAGGCGGTCCTTGAGGTCCTCGAGCGAGACCTGCCGGATCGCAGCCTTCACCTCTTGGAGCAAGTCAGCATATGTCTTTGCCATGCCCGCCACTATGTAACTTTGGTCGGTTTCGTCAAGGCTAACGAGGCGTTAGCCCCTATGCTGTGGTTTTCACATCGGTTTTGTCGGGTATCGCTTTTCTGGGCACCGGGGCTAGGCCGCCGATCGGACGATGCCCTGGTCGATCGCGTAGTTGGCCAGGGTGCTCTTGAGGCGCTTCCGCCCCCGGTGGAGGCGGGACATCACGGTGCCCACGGGGCAGGCCAAGCGCTTGGCGGCGTCCTGATACGAGAGGTCACCGAGGTCCACGAGCTCTACGGCTTCGCGGAACTCCGGCTTCAGCGAGCGAAGCGCGGCGAGTACTTCATCGCTGAAGCCATCGTGCGCCGTGAGAACCCGCACCGACGCCAGGCCGCGTAGCTCTTCGAGGGCTTCGCGCTCGCGCTTTTTCTTTCGATAATGGTTGATGTAGGTGTTGAACAAGATGCGCCGAGTCCAGGCCCGTGCGTTGGTGCCGGGGCGAAAGCTCTCGCGCGCTTGCCAGGCGCGGGCCAGGGTCTCTTGGACGAGGTCGTCGGCAAGGACGGTGCCGCGAGTCAGTCGGAGGGCGGTGCGCGAAAGCTCGGGCACGCAGGGCAGGATTTCTTCGTTGTATTGTGCTTGGGTCTTCATTCCGTCGGTCTCCACCCGCGTTTCCTTGCAACCCGGATGCCACCCCAAAAAACCCAAACATTCCGGGACGTCCATGGCGGCCGCACCGCCAGCTTGTCCGCCTGATGACACGCTGTCGTGTCAAGCTGTCCGCTGCGCGTCCGCGCAGGTCGAGTCAGCCCTCGAGCTGGGCGGCCAGCACCGCGGGGACCGCATCGGCCACTTCGGACGCGATGAGACCTCGGTCACCGACGGAAGCAGCCTCGCCGGCCAGGGCGTGCAGGAGGGCTCCGGCGATCGCGGCATCCACCGGGGCGAGGCTCATGGTGAGGGCCCCGACCACGCCGCTCAGCACATCGCCCGTCCCTGCGACCCCGAGCGCCGGGGTGCCTTCCGCGCAGACGCGAAGCTGCCCCGCGGCGGCCACGATGCTCCGCGCGCCTTTCAAGATGACGACCTGCCCGGACTCTTCTGCGAGCGCCTCGGCAGCAGCGTAGCGGTCAGCTTGGATGTCCGCCGTCGAATGGCCGAGCAGGCGTGCCGCTTCGCCGGGATGCGGGGTGAGGACCCTCGGGCCGGGGGCGCCCTTCAGCGAGGCCAGTCCCTCGTCGGCGAGCAGGGTCAGAGCGTCTGCGTCGACCACCGCGGGAACCGGCGCGTGCATCGCAAACCCAAGCGCCCAAGCTCGTCCAAGCGGATCCAGACCGAGCCCCGGCCCGAGCACGACAGCACGCTTGCCTTCGCAGAGCGCCGTCACGGCGGCTTGGTTGGCTTGCTCGGGCAGCGCCGTGGTCATCAGCTCGATGACTTTCTCCTCGAGCGCGGCGTGCGAATCGGGGCGCGCCCCAATCGTCACCAAGCCCGCGCCCGCACGAAACGCGGCGCGACCGGCCAGCACGGCTGCACCTGTCTTTCCCGGTGCGCCGCCGATGACCAGCAGATGTCCGTTGCTGCCTTTGTGCGCGTCCCCCGCGCGCGGTGCGATGAGGGGGCCTAGGTCTTCGCTCGTCCAGAGGCTCGCGGCGGTCGAGCTTGCGATTGGGATCCCAATGTCTGCAACGCGTACCGCGCCGGCGTGCTCGACGCCGGGGTACTGGTGAAGCCCGCGCTTCTGACCTGCGAACGTGATGGTCAGCGACGCGAGTGGTGCAACGCCGAGGAGACCGCCCGTATCCGCGTCGAGCCCGCTCGGCAGATCCAACGAGACCAGCGGCACCGGGGCTGCGTCCATCGCTGCAATCGCCTCGGCATAGCCACCTGTGATCGGCCGATCGAGACCGGTACCGAAGAGACCGTCGACGATCAGCGTCGCGTCTTCCAAGCGCGCGGCAATCGACTGCGCGTCGCCTGGGGACACCTCCACGGCCTCGACGCCGAGCATGCCGAGCAGGGCCCAGTTGATTTGCGCGTCGCCACGTAGACGCGACGCATCGCCAACCAGCAGCGCGAGGGGCCGATGGCCCAGAAGTGCCAAACGCCGCGCGATCACCCAGGCATCGCCACCGTTTTGGCCGGGTCCCCCGACCAGGGTGACGCGTTCGAGGCGCTCGCCAAACAGGTCGCAAATCACGTCGCACGCCCCGCGGCCGGCATTCTCCATCAAGACCAGGCTGGCGATCCCGAGCTCATCGATGGCTGCGCGATCGACATCGCGCGACTCGTCGCGTGTGAAAAGCCTCTCCACGTTCAGATTATGCCTTTAATTGGCAGAGGGCACACCCTATGCTTCGCTCATGGATGCGAAGCCCTCCTCGGAGTCGTTCACCGAAATGACCGAGCTCGTGCTGCCCCAGCACACGAACGCCATTGGCACCGCGTTCGGCGGGGTCATCATGAGTTGGATCGACATCTGCAGCTCGATCGCCGCGAAACGTCACTGCGGCAGGGTCTGTGTCACGGCGCGGGTCGATGCCCTGGAATTCAAAGCGCCGATCAAGGTCGGGGATGTCGTGAGCCTGACCGCGCGCCTCAATGCGGCGTTCACCACCTCGATGGAAATCGCCGTCCGCGTAGAAGTCGAGCATGCCGTGACCGGCGCGCGCTCCCTGTGCGCCGACGCGCGGGCGACCTTCGTCAACCTCGGTGACCACGGAAAACCCTCCCCCGTCCCCCCGCTCCTCATTCAGAGCGAGGACGAGCACCGGGTCGCCGCCCAAGCGGCAGAGCGCCGCAAGCAACGCCGTGCGGCCGAACGCTCGGCCTGAGCCGGCCGACTCCCCTCTGCAAACGAATATCCATGCCGCTTCTTCCAAGAACCCACCTTTTTGAATTCAACGACCGCGACTGGGTCCCGGCGAGCCTGCGAGACACGATCATCGAAACGCTGAGCCGTTCGCTCGACTGGGGTGGTTTCCTTCGGCCGCTCGTGCCGGTGATGGACGATTTTCTTTCAGCCGCCGGGACGCGTGAGGTGTTGGATCTCTGCTCGGGCGCCGCCGGCCCTGCCCTGATCCTGACCGCCGAGGCCGAGCGCATCGGCATCCGCGCGCCGCGCTTCTTGATGACCGATCTGTTTCCGCGCGTGCCAATTTGGACCTACGCCCGGGCGCAACATCCCGAGAGCATCGATTTCATCGCAGAACCCGTTGACGCCACCCGGATTCCCGCGGCCCTCTCCGACGGTCGTGCGCGCGTCATCGTCAACGCCTTTCACCATTTCTCACCGGAGCACGCGGGCGCCATCCTTCGCGACGCGGTCGAGAGCCAAGCCCCGATCTTCATCGCCGAGTCCTTCGAGCGAGACCCACGAGGCGCCTTCCCTTTGATTCCCGTTGGAATCCCCTCGCTCCTCGCAACCCCGCTGCTTTCGCCGCGAGACCGGCTCGCCAAAGCCGCCTGGACCTGGCTGACCCCAATCGCGCTGGCCGCCGGAAGCTGGGATGCGCTCATCAGCACCTTGCGCATCTACTCCCAGCAAGACCTCCGGGATCTGGTCGCGCCCTTTGGTCGGAGCTACGAATGGACCTACGGAACCTACGACTATCCGTTCGGAGGACGGGGCTGCTACTTTCAGGGCGTCCCTTCGAAGGCTCGAGCGTTTGCCACGCGAACCAACGGACCTAGCCAAGCGACCGCGAGGAGAATCATGGACGAGGAACAGACGAACCCCGAGGCCGCCGCGCAGGCCCACAACGGCGCCGAGGCGCTACCGACCGCCGAGGCGCTGCCGACCACCGCCGAGGCGCTGCCGACCGCCCCCGAGGTCAACGCAAAGCGCCAGGAGGCCACGGTCGAGCTTCAGCACGAGGTCGAGTCGCTGGAGCAGACGTCGACGGCTCCGGAAGACCCGCTTGCCGCCTCGACCATGAAGAAGAAGGCGCTTCGCCGCTACCTTCGTGAGCAGACCCTCAAGCCCTATCAGGCCGAGCTGATCAAGATGCAGCAGTATCTCGAAGAGAGCGGCACTCGCATGGTGATTCTCTTCGAAGGGCGCGACGCGGCCGGCAAGGGCGGCACCATTCGCCGCGTGACGCGGTACATGAACGAGAAGCACTATCGTGTCGTCGCGCTTGGCAAACCCACCGAGCACGAGCGCACCCAGTGGTTCTTTCAGAAGTACATCCAGCATTTTCCACGGGCGGGCGAGGTCGTTCTCTTCGACCGCAGCTGGTACAACCGCGCCATGGTAGAACCGGTGTTCGGGTTCTGCTCCGAGAAAGACTACAAAAACTTCATGCGCGGCGTCACCGGGTTCGAGAAGGATCTCGTGCGCCAGGGCACGGTCCTCATCAAGCTGTACTTCAGCGTCACCAAGGACGAGCAGAACCGCCGCTTCCAGCGCCGCAAAGCCGACCCGCTTCGTCAGTGGAAGCTGAGCGAGGTCGATGTCCAGGCGCAAGAGCGCTGGGACGAGTTCACCAACGTGAAATACGAAATGCTCAAGCGCACGCACACCACGCATGCGCCCTGGAAAATCATTCGCTCGAACGACAAGCACAAAGCGCGGCTGAACGCCATCAAGGTCATCTTGAACTCCGTTCCGTACGAACGCATGGACGAGAGCCTCGATTTCGTCCCGGATTCCGACATCGTCATCTCGGGCTCCAGAGAGCTCGAAAAGATGGAAGCGCAGCGCCTCCGGGCCGGCAAATTCCTGGTCTGACGGCGGGCGCTCGGCGCGTCAGTCGCGATAGCGCGCGTCGACCAGTGCACCCACCGCGACCTTGGCGCTCGAACGCTCGTAGCCGTAGACGCCGACGAGGACTTGCAGCGCCTGTTGGGCGGCTTCTCGTTGCTCTTCGTCGAGCGTGTCGTCGTCTTTCATGAGCGCGACGATGGCTTGCCCGATCTCGCCCACCTGCCCACGCCGCTCGTCGAAGTACGCCTGCCGCAACTGCTCGATGTAGCGCGGGAAGAGCGTTTCATAGTCGACGTCTTGGTCGGGGTGGTCGATGGCCCAGGACGCGACCCCGCTCAAGAGCTCGTTGCGAAACGCCTCCGCACCGTCGGAGCCGAGCTTCTTTTCGACGCTGGCCATCAAGTCGAGGTCTGCCTCCTCGTCCTTGCCGGTCACGGGGTTGAAGACGCGCTCCTTTTTCACCCACTGCGCGACCTGCGCCACGTAGCGGTCGAAGAGCTGAAGGTGGCTGCGCTCGTCGATGAGGCCGCTGGCCGCCCGAAGCTCGCCCTCCACGATGTCGAGCCATCGCTCTTTGACCACATCGACGAATGCGCGGTGGTCTCGATAGGGGCCGTCGGTCTGCTCTTTCAGGAACTCGTAGTCGTCGCGCTCGCAGAACTCGGCCAGACGATTCAAGAAACTGACCGGCGACACGCACGGCTCTTCGAAGCCGGCTGCGGCGTCGAGCAGGAGCATCCGGATCTCTCGCGGCGACGCGCCGTTGATGCCTTCGTAGTCGGACGATCCGCCGCCCTGGGCCTCCACTTGGGCAACGCCCCCGGTGAGAACCTTGGACTGATCGGCTTCCAAGCGCGCAGGCACCAGGCCGTCGGCCAAGAGATCGGCCTTCTCCAACGGGGTGAGCGAGGCGGCGATGGTCCCGAGCTCGCTGTCAGAGAACTGCGAGGCATCCGGCCGACGAAGGCGAGTCAAAACCGACCAGAGGGCCGCGACATAGGTCGTGTGCGGCGCTACGTGTTTGGGGATCTGCGGGACGATTTGCCCGTCGTAGATTTCGCGCTCGCGATGCACGTCGAGCAGATACGACATGCGAATGCGAACGATGCGGCCGCGGAAGGAGTTGAACTCCGGGTGCTGGCGAAACGCGCTCAGGTGAAGCTCGTTGGAGCTGGCGATCATCACCGCGTTGATCGGCAGGTTCGACATCTGCAGCGACACCTCGCCGTTCTCAATCGCCAGCAGCAGGTACTTCCAGGCTTCGAGCGGACGCTTGAGCAAGTCGCTGAACTCGACGATCCCACCCGAGGCGTCGACCAGCTCGCCGTAGGGCTCGAACAGGGTCAGCGCGCTCAAAGAAGCTGGAAGGGATTGGATGGAATGATCCGCGGTGATCTGGCGCTCGGAGGCATCGACCGACATCTGCGGGCCGATCGTGACCGCGCCGACTCGGTAGCGCCGCGAAATGTAGAACCGCTCGACCTGAATGTGCGCGAGGACCCGGTCGAGGTCACCGCGGTACGCCGTCAGCAGCGCCTGAAAAATCTGCTGGTTCTTTCGTGCAAGCTGGCCGGTCCACACCCAATCGGGCGCCGCCTCCGAAAGCCCCCCCGACTCGTAGACCCTCGCAATCAACTGCTGTCGGACATCGCGCGGCAGCAAAAGAAGCGGGTGCTCGCGGACCGAGCTCTGAAGCTTGGCGATGATTCGCTCTTCAGGAAGGTGAGCGAACGATTCGCCCGGGCTGAGCTCGTCCGAAGCCGTGCTGAAGCCGATCCCCGCTCCTTCGCGCGCCCGGGGGAAGATCCACGAGAAGCGATAAAGGGCGCCATCCTCGGTGTCCGAATAGGCCTCGAGCCCACGCATCAGGCAGGCGGCGAACGTCGACTTGGCGCTGCCGTTGGGGCCGTGGAGCAAGACTAGCCGGTTCGCGCGGCCTTCCCTCTCGAAGCCGTCGAGGATTCGGTAGAACGACTCCTGGGTGACCTCGTGGCCGG
>CAMYMX010000061.1 GCA_947259605.1 uncultured Polyangiaceae bacterium
GAAAAACTTCTCCGCCGCCTTGAGCACGCCCTGTTGAAGCAGAAGATCCGAGAAGCGGATGTTCTTGTAGAAGTCCGAACCTTTGGCCGAGCGATGGTCGTAGGGCTCGTCCTTGGTGAACCAGATCTCGAACACGCTGGGGACGCCCGTGACGCAGGCTTCGATGCCCACCTGCGCGATGGCGTCGTGAAGGCCGGCCCGAACCATGGTTCCGACTTCTTTTAGGCGTTCGTAGACGCCGGGCTTTTCGAGCTCGTCGATGATCGCGCAGGCGACGGCTGCGCAGACCGGGTTCGAGGAGAACGTGCCGGTCTGCATCGAGTAGGGAAGCATCTGAAGCCGTCGCTTCGGGTTGGCGATCGCCATGAGGTCCTCGCGCCCGCAAAGCACACCGAGCGGAAGCCCGCCGCTGATCGCTTTTCCAAGCGCGCAAAGGTCGGGCGTGACGCCGTACGTCGCCTGCGCCCCGCCGAGCCCCATCCGAAACCCGGTCACGACTTCGTCGAAGATCAGCGGGATGTCGTAGTTCGCGGTCACCTCGCGTACGCCTTGCAAAAAGCCGGGCCTGGGCTCGAAGGTTCGCTGGACCGGCTCGAGGATGACGCCGGCCAGCTCGTCGTGGTGCGTCGCGATGAGCGCGGCCGTGGTTTCGAGGTCGTTGAACGGTGCGATCAGCACTTCGCTGGTCACCGAGCGGGGGATGCCGTGGGTGTTCGGGATCGCTTGCGGAAACGACGGCGAGCCCATCGTCCACTGATTGCTCATCATCGCGTAGTCGTTCATGCCGTGGTACGCGCCTTCGAACTTCAAAATCTTGTCGCGCTTGCGGTAGACGCGCGCCAGACGCATCGCGAAGAACGTCGCTTCGCTGCCGCTGCTGTGCAGGCTCAGCATTTCGGCGCAGGGCACGTGCTCGAGGATCTTCTTGCCGAGTTTCACGGCGTGCTCATTGATGATGAGGTGAGAGGTCCCGCCTTCGGGAACCGTTCGAAGCGCCTCGAGCACCGCGGGATGCGCATGCCCGAGGACGTGCGGCCCCGAGCCGAGCAGGTAGTCGATGTATCGGTTCCCGCTCACGTCCCAAATGTGGCTGCCCTCAGCCTTCCCGACGCAGAAGTTGAGCTCCGGGTCGAAGGTGAGGCAGCGCGTCGAGGTCGGGAACATCCGCTCGGCGTCGGCGATGAGCGCGCGCTCCTCGTCGGTTCGCTTGATCATGCGGCGCTCCTCTCTCGCTTGTCGAGCACCCGGGGAAACTGTTCCAGGTACGCCGCGTAGCGCTCGTGAATCTGCGCCGGCGATTGACCGAAATCGTCGCGGGTGTAGTTGTGCGTGCCGAACTGCCCGGGCTTGTGGGCCTCCCGCCAGGTGCTGAGCGCCTTCTTGGCGCGCTCGGAGAAGGGCTGATCGAAGCGGGCGTACGCCTTGGTGACCTCGCCGATCGGGTCGGCCATGAAGTCGTCGAAGTAGATGTCGTGGAACTGATGCTCGCGGCCTTTGCGAAGCCGCATGCCGTTCTCGACGGCCCGCGCCCAGGCTTCTTTTTGCTCGAGCGCGATGCGCGGCCGGTCGACGTCCTTCTCGAAGAGCGACCGAAAGTGCGCGCAGAGGCTCACGTACGAGGGCAGGACATCGGCAGGGTCGCGGTGGGTCCAGATGATGCAGGCATCCGGGTAAGCCTCGAGGAGCGCATCGAGGTTCCGCATGTGGACCGGGTACTTGAGGAGCCAGCGCTTGTCCGGTTCATAAGACGCGATGAGCTGCATGATGCGCTTGTGGCGCTGATAGGTCTCGCGATGCACGGTGTTCATGTACCAGTCCGAATAGGTCGGCACCGTCGAGACGACCTCGAAGCGATCGTCGCTGAAGCTCTGCCCGAGGATGCGGCCCGATTCATCGGGGCCGTCGGGCATCATGAAGTGAATCGACTCGAGCATGCTCTTGCCGGCCTGGTACATCATGTCGAGCTCGATGCGCGCGTGCCGAAAATCGGTCGCGGCTTCCCAGTAGGCGCGGGGAGGGCGAGGCTGCGGATGAAGGGCAAGCCAGTACTGAAGGCACTGCATGTCCGGGTTGGCGCCCATCAAGTAGTGGAGGGCCGTACTCCCGGTGCGCACCATCCCGGTGATGATGATGGGCCGCTCGATCGCTATGTCGGCCGAGTCGGGGCGCATTTCGAACCATCGCTCGGTGTGTAGGCGGGCGGCGAGCAGGCCGACGGTTTGGTAGACGGCGGTCATCTTCCCGGTCGTGTGAAGGCGTGCCTCGTGGTCGTACGCGTAGAGCAGGCGCCGGAGGCCTTCGAGGTAGCTCCGGTCCCCGAACTCGTCGTAGCCGTCGACGCCGCGAATTGCGATCTCGTGGAACTCCTGCTCGCGCAAGGCGAACGATGCCCGGCTCAAGGGATTGAAGTTGCCGAGCCCGCTCATCGTTGGGTTCGCTCCGGCCACAGGAACCGCACGGCAGGTGTGAGCGCCGCGCGTGCCGTGCTGAGCGCCGCTTCCTTCACGCCACCCGGCAAGAGCCCGAGTTGGAGCTCGATGGCATCATCTGAAGCGCGAATTCGAGTAACCCCGAGGTAGCTCGTCGCCGCCGCGAGGGTCGCTTTCAGAAGCTCATCGCGCTCGATCGCGGGAACCTTCATCAAGTCGATGACCAAGTCCTGGCCTTCGGCCGCTACGACCATGTCGGGGAGCGAGACCATGTTGCCGATCAGGGTCGCGGGATGCTCCGTGTCGATCATTCCTGTGCGAATCGCATCCGCAAGAGGGCCCGGCGCGTCGTCGGGCGTCGAGAGCGCGACCTCGCTCAGCCGGATGCGCACCGTTCGTTGCTCGCCTTCGACGCGCACACCCTTCGCGTCGATGCGGGCCACGAAGCGGATGGGCGCGCCGAGCGCGTGAGCCTCGCCTTCGAGACGCAGGCCCGGGCTCTCCGCTCTAATCGTGAGCGAGACCTTCTCGAACAGCGGACCGAGGCGACTCCGGATCGCGCTCAAAGGAATCGCGATTCGGCCGCCGAGCGCATGTGTCACGAACCTCAGCGCCTGCCGAGCGTCGAATGGGGGAGGGGTGGGCATCGGGCAGCCGCTACAATGACACGGAATTGTGCCCGGCTCACCCGCTAAGGGCGGCTCTGGGAATTGAAACCGACGCCCGGGGACGGTCCTCTAGCGCGCTAGTTGAGCGTGCAGGTCGGGTTGACGCAGTAGCTGCTGCCGTCTTCGTTTTCGTCGTAGCAGGCATAGCCACCGGGGCACTGCACGTTGCTTTCACACGTGAGCTGGCAGGTGTTGGTCTGGTTGTCGCAGACGAGCTCGAGGTTATCGCGGTCGTAGCGTTCCTTCAGGATGCGCGTCTCGCAACAGTTCGTCGGGTCGGCCTCGCATTCGGCCGTGGTGACCGCTTCGCCTTCGAGGCAGTTATCCGGGTTTGGATCGCAAAGCGCGTCGCTCGTGCAGGGCCAGCCGATGTCCTCAGTCTGCGGAGGCGCGGTCTGCAAGCATTCGAAGCGAACGCGCGCGCCGGTGAGCGGCTCCGCGCCCTCGGTGAAGCTCACGCGCTGCTGCTCGGGATTGAACGAGCAGGCACCGGCCGTCTCTGCCGTGAAGTCATCGTAGAACCAGCCGAGGCCACTCGGGACACCGGCTGTCGGGTCGCTCGCCAGCTGCGCGATGCGGCACACGTTGCGCACATCGGGGCTGCCTTGCGGTCCCACATCCTCGGTTCCAATCAGCTCGCGCCCTCGTCCGTCGTCGCACTCGCCGTCCGCCGGCTGCACCTCGCGCACCTCACAGCCCACGAGGTTCTGCGCGTTGCGGTTGAGGGGCCGTGGCAGACAAAGCTGGCGAAGCGCGGCCGCAATGCGGTCGACGATCGCGTTGAGCGCAGGCGCATAGTCCGATGCACAGATCGACTCGACGACCGTGCCCACTCCGGTGTTGCTTCCGGCGAGGCCGTTGACCGTTTCGACGATTCGAACCCCTGGCGCCGCTGCGCCGGATCCGTCGCCCGCGATGCACGCCGGTGTGAGCGCCTGGTCCTGCTGACCGTCATCGGCGGGATTGGGCACTTCCACCATGCCCGGATGGGCAAGAATCGCGGCGTATCGATCCGAGTCGGTGTTGAAGTTTTCGGGGTCGAGCGCGCTGTCCTCGGGAATGCCGGTGATCGCTGCAAAGACGACCTGGCTCGGGTCGGATTTGAGCGCAGCGATCTCGTTGATATAGCGTTGGACCGGCTGCAGAACCTTAGTGCTGTCGACCTCGTCGTCCTTGCTGTGCTCCCAGCAGCGCAGGTTGAACTGCACCAGCGAATTCGTCGGCGGGTCCGCGAAGGGGCCTTGGTACGGATTGCTCGGACGCGCATCGACGTCGAAGACGCGCGGGTCGGTCGTCGAGCAGTCGTCCTCGTCGGTGATCAGGATGACGGCCAACAAGGCGTCCTCACGGTTGAAACCAGCGTTGGCGGTGTTGCGATCAGATGCAAGAATGGCCTCGAGCTGCTGCTCGAAGCCACAGCCATCGGCCTGTCCGGTCACGCACTCTACGTCTGCCACGAATTGCATGTCGAAGGAGGCGCTCGCATCGGGTGGTCGGTCCAAGTAGAGCGTGCCCGCGGGCGGGGTTTGCGCGGAACAGGCCAGGCCCGTCACCTGCATGAAGCCCGCCTTGCCGCTGCTGGTGCAGGCGTTCGTTGGATTGAAGTCGACTCCCGGAGTGAAGTTCGTCGGTGGCTCGGTCGAGTAGCCGAGGTCGGGCGTGATCACCGCGACGTGAAGGCTTTCGACCGCCGGGAATTCGCCAACCGGCATGGACACGCCGTCGGTGTCGACACCACCCGTGAGCAAGAGGTTCACCAGACGTGGAACCTGCTCGGCAAGCTTGTCCTGCTCATCGCGCATCGAAGGCGAATCGTCGATCAGAATGAGCAGGTCCAACGCGCGCTGCGGGTTGACCGGCACGCTTTGGACGACGCCGTTGATCGTACACGGATTGAGGTTGGCCAAAGGCCGTCGCGTGCAACTGCTCACGGTCGCAACCGCCCCCACGATCAGAAGTAAAAAAGCAAAGCGGATCTTCATGTCTTGTCCCCCTACCCGACACGGAAATCATACCCACTTGGGCGCTCGGAAGCCAATCGAGCGAGAACTTTACAGCAGGCCTCGCCCTATCCACGGAGAATTATGAAATTTTTTCTGCGAACCGCATTCTGCTATGCAGAAAGTATAGGGTTAAATCCATGCGCCGCGTTCTGGTGGTCGACGATGAAGAAAACATCCGGCTCGTGCTTCGCACGCTGCTGAAGAAGAACGACTATCAAGTCGAGGCGGCCGAAAGTGCTGAGATCGCATTGGAGCAGCTGGAGCGCTTCGACCCGGACTTCGTGCTCGCTGATGTTCGGATGAGCGGCATGACCGGGATCGAGCTCTGCACCGAGCTGAAGGCTCGTTCGTCGCTTGCGACGGTGATCCTGATGAGCGCCTACGGCTCTGTCGACCTCGCGATCGAAGCGATGAAGGCCGGTGCCTACGACTACATCTCGAAGCCCTTCAAACACGACGAAGTCCTGCTGGCGCTCACCAAAGCCGAAGAGCGTGAATCGCTGCGACGTGAAAACCGTGCCCTCAAAGAGGCGATACGAAAGAAGCAGACCGTCCACGGCATCCTCGGCAAGAGCGAGGCGATCGGCAAAGTCTTTTCGACCATCAGCAAAGTCGCGGAGTACAAGACGACGGTCTTGATTCAAGGGGAGAGCGGCACGGGCAAGGAGCTCGTCGCGCATGCGCTCCACGAGGGTAGCTCGCGCAAGAACAAACCATTCATCCCGATCAACTGCGGCGCGATCCCCGAAACCCTTCTCGAGAGCGAGCTGTTCGGCCACAAAAGAGGTGCGTTCACCGACGCGCATGCCGACAAGAAGGGGCTCTTTGCGGAGGCCCATCAGGGCACGCTGTTCCTCGATGAAATCGGCGAGCTGCCGCTCAGCCTGCAGGTGAAGTTGCTTCGCGTGTTGCAGGAGGGCAGCATGCGACCGGTCGGTGCGACGCGCGACCAAGAGGTCGACGTTCGAGTGATTGCGGCGACGGTGCGCGACCTCCAGCGCGAAGTCCAAGAGGGGCGCTTTCGCGAAGACCTCTACTATCGGCTCAACGTCTTGCAGATCAACGTGCCGCCACTGCGCGACCGACGCGACGACATCATGCTGCTGGTGGAGCACTTCATCGAGCGCAATAACCGCCGACTTGGCACCCAGATCCGCGATCTCGACCAGCGATCGCGCAAGCTGCTCCTCGACTATCCATGGCCGGGCAACGTCCGTGAGCTGGAGAACACCATCGAGCGGGCGGTCGTCCTTGCCGACGGGGACACGCTCACGGTGGCCGACCTGCCGGAGCGGATGCGTGAGCCGGCCGATCCAGTCGCGGCAAGCCTCGCGAACGGGGAGCTCTCGATCAAGAAAACCGCGCGATTCATGGAGGAAACGCTGATTCGGAGGGCTCTCGAAAAGACAGGCGGCAACCGCACCGCGGCCGCCAAGCTGCTCGAGATCAGCCACCGCGCCCTACTTTACAAAATCAAAGATTATGGGATTCAGTAGCGGTCGATGGATAATCGGGAATGTCTCGGAGAAGAGGAGCGTTGGTCCTGTGATGTGCTGTATGCGTAGACCCTTATCCGCCGTCGCGTTTTGTGCGGCGCTTTTCGCGGCTGCGGGCTGCACGAAGAACATCCCCAACACCACCGTGAAGGACACGCCGGAGAACCGGGCCGTCATCACGTTCATGGAGAACTACCGAAATGCGGTCGAGTCCCGCGACGTCGGGGCCCTCTTGGCGATGGCGCATACTCAGTATTTGGACGACAACGGGACCCCTTCGGGTGACGACGACCTGGACTACCGGGGTCTCCAAAAGAAGCTCGGCCGCTGGCGAGAGCGGGTCACCGATGTTCGGTACGAGATCAAGTACCGCACAATCGCTAGGGAAATGGACCGGGTGCTCATCGCCTACCGCTACAGTGCGAGCTTCCGAATCGCCTACGATGAAGAGGATCAGCGCTGGTCGCGTCGAATTGGCGAGAACCGGCTGGTCCTGCTCTACGACGAGATCGAGGCCCGTTATTACGTGCTTTCCGGCATGTAAATTTTTGCGTTCCTGTTGGAACGTGCCCCAATTCGCGCTAGGATTCAGTCGATGACACCCTGGAATGGGTGCAAGTGAGTGTGCCCGCCCACAGACGACGAGACAGATGAGATTCGAGTGCGATAGCTGCCACGCCAAGTACAAGATCGCCGACCAGAAGGTTCGCGGTCGAGTCGTTCGTTTTCCATGTCGCAGGTGCGATCACAAGATCCTGGTCGACGGCCGCGACGGCGATCCGGACGTGACGGTTCCGGCCGGGTCGGCGTACGGCTTTGAAGAGGTCAGGCGAAGCAGACCAGAGCCTGCGGCGCCGTTCACGCACGAAGCACCTACCGCGCGCGCGCGTCGTCCGGCGTCGCCGGGTCGCCGGCGTTCTTCATCGATGCCGCCACGCCGTCCGTCTGCGGCTGCACGCAGGGTCTCTTCGATTCCAGCTGCTGCGAGCAGTGCGCTCCTGGGTCAGCATCCTGGCTTGGCGCCAGCGCTCCCGACCGCGCCTGCCGGTCCGCCGAATACGCTGAGCGGCGAGGTGCCGCAGTGGCACGTGTCCATCAACGACGTCCCTGTCGGGCCGGTTCGACTCGAGGAGCTTGGTCACAAGATCGACGCGGGCGCGGTGAGTGAGTACTCCCTGGTCTGGCGAGAAGGGCTCGAGGAGTGGCGTCCGCTTGCAACCGTTCCGGAGCTCATGGCCTTGCTGCACGAGCGCCGGCATTCGGGTCCTCCGTCGCGAACTTCGTTTTCGTCGATGCCGCCATTCGTCGACTCGCGGACATCGATCACCGGGTCCTCGGAGCGGACTGTGGTGTCGGCGCCGATGGCTGCGTTCGACGCTGCGGGCGTGCCCCACGATTTCGTTCCACTGGCCGATTCACTTGCGCCCGACGAAGATAGGGCTGGCGGGCTCGGCGAGATGTCGCAGCCACCCGCACCGATTGGGCCGCCTGGGATTTTCGAATCATCCGCTCGATTGGGCTCGTTTTCGGGGCTTCCAGCCGCTGCAGGCGAAGAGGTTTCGGTGCCTTCGGTGCCGCCGGCGGCTGCCGCAGCAAGCGCGGAGCCGCGCCGCGGTCCTTCGCTCGGCGTGCTCGCGCTGATCTTCGCCGTGATCGTGCTCGCGGGCGTCTCTTCGTTTCTGGCCTATGAGCGTTTTGGGGGTTCCGCGCTGACCGACTGGCTCGGCAATCGCGACTCCGCGCCAGTAAACCCTGGGCCGCGCGCTGCGAAGTCCGAGGCACGAGCAGACAGAACAGTGTCCGACGTGGTGGACAAGCCCGAGGACCAAGCGTCAGCAGAGTCAGGCGTCGGCGCCGATGCCGAACCAGTTGAGGCGGCCGAGCCCACGACATCGGTTGCCGAAGAGCCGACCGAATCGGCAGCCACCGAGGGCACTCAGGTGGTACCCGCGGAGCGCGCGAATGCGCCAGCTAAGGAGACGCCGCAATCCAAGCTCGTGTTCGAACCGCTGAACCTGGCGAACGACGGGCCGACGATGGCGCCCGCACCGAAGCCCAAGAAGCGCCGAAGGGCCCGTGCGCAGCCCGTCGAAGAAACATCGCAAGAAGATTCCTTGAGCGCGGCGGAGCAAAAAATTCTCGACGACTTCGGTTCCGGCGCCGACGCCGCGCCCGCGAAAATCGAAGTGCAAGAGTCCGCCAGCAGTCAAAGCACGAAGCCACCGCTCGACGGCAATGGCGTTCGAGCCACCGTGACGACCAACAAGCCGCGTTTGCAGCGCTGCTATGAGCGCGCGATTCGTGGTCAGCAGTCACCGGAATCGGTTCGACTGGACGTCAGTGTGACGGTCGCAGCCTCCGGGAGAGTCAAAGACGTGAGCGCCAATGGCAGTGGCCCCGGTGGGCTCGCCGAGTGCATTGAGGCCTCCGTTCGACGTTGGCGTTTCCCCGCATCTTCCGAAGGCGGGCCGGCGAAATTCCCGATCGTGTTCTCCGCGAACTGAGCAGGTTTCGATGCCGACGACGCCACTCATCGACGCGGGGACCATTGCCCGGCGCGTGGCGGAGCTCGGCAGGGCAATCACCGAGGACTACGGTGGCCAAGACTTGGTCGTCGTCCCCGTCCTCAAAGGCAGCTACATGTTCGCCGCGGACTTGGTGCGCCACATCGACCTGGATGTCGCAATCGACTTCCTCGGCGTTCGCAGCTACGGCAATCAACAGGAGAGCAGCGGGGTGGTGCAGATCACAACCGACTTGAGTCACTCGATAGAGGGCAAACACGTGATTCTGGTCGAGGATATCGTCGACACCGGGCTCACGGTTGCCTATCTCCATGAGAACCTGGCTACCCGCCAGCCGGCGTCACTCAAGGTTGCATCCTTGCTTCACAAGCCTTCTCGCACCCGCGTGCCCGTCGAAATCGACTACCTCGGCTTCACGGTCGACGACGTGTTCATCGTCGGCTACGGCCTGGACTTCGCACAGAAGTACAGGAATCTGCCCTACTTGGCGGTGGTCACCGACGACGAGGCCTGAGCGGCCTATACTCGTCCCCGTGAGCGACCCGAAACCCCCCGAGGATCTGGCGGAACGAATCCGGAGAATCGCTTCGACGATTGCCGGAGAGGTCGACAAGCGCCTCCTCGCGATCGACGAGTCGCCATCCATGCTCGAGGCAGCGGCTTCTTCACTCGGCACGACGATGGAGCGCTGGGGACGGAACCCCGGGCTTCGTCGCATCCTCGGCGGGGTGCAGCGCGACGAGGTCACGAGCCCAGGAGAATCAGTCGAGCTTTCGGCGACCTTGGGTGTCTCTGCCAAGCTCGGCACCGTCGCGAGGTTTTACGTCGATGATGCGGTCGCTGCAGAGGTGCCGATCGGTAGCGCCGCCGAGGTGAGCGCCGTCATCGACGCGCCGGGGCCCGGCCTTCATAGGGTTCGTGTTGCCATTTGCAATGACCGGGGCGAAATCGTCACCGAGCTGTCTGGCCATCGTTTGCTGCAGGTCGCCAGCGGCCGGCCGGTCGTGCTGGTCGACGCGGAACTGGTGCTTCCTCGGGTCGCGGACCAGGCAAACCCGTCGGTTTCGCCCGTCGAAGCGCTTCGCGCGCTCATCGACGAGGGCTTCGAGCTCGTCTACTTCGACATTCACGTCAAGAACCGGGATCCCTCGATTCATGAGGCGCTGGTCACCCAGCGGCTGCCCCCCGGCGCGATCCTCGTCTATTCGGCGGAGGAGCAAGAGCTGCGAAGTCTCGGCATCGATTTCGTCGAGATGTTCGCTTCGACCGCGATTCGTCGGCTGCGCGCGAAGGGTGTTCCGGTGACCACGATCTTGACCGAGCGGGATGAGCACCCCGACGAAAGCCTTGCCGAGCAGGTGAGCGTCATGACGCCGGCGACGGCACGGAGGCGAGCGCTTTCGGGTGTGTTTACGGCCGAGATCGAACGGGCAGCGAAGCTGCTTCACGACCGAGCGCAGAGCAATCCGCTGGACTGGCGTCTTGATCAGACCACCGACTCCAAGCTGGTTCCAGGTAACTCGTTCCACGCCGGGCTCGACAATGGCGAGGCGAGGCGGCGCTTAATGGCTGCGTTCGATGAAGCCCAATCAACGATTCACATTCAGTTCTACATGGTCCAACCGAGCGACTTCACCGAGCACATGATCGTCCGGCTGATCCAGCGCGCGCGCGCCGGTGTGAAGGTTCGGTTCATGGTCGATGCGCTCTACTCCGACGAAGAGGTTCTCGGGCGCCTCAACCCGTCGATTCTGTCTCTGAAGGAAGAAGAAAACATCGAGGTGCTGGCGGTCAATCCGATCGAATCTCGCAAGCAAATGGACGTTTCGCGGCTCAAGAAGCGCGACCACCGCAAGCTCGTCATCGTGGACGGACGCTTGGCATTCGTGTCCGGCCGGAACGCGAGCAACGAGTACTACATGGGGTTCAGCGAGGTCCCGGTGCACGACAACACTCGCCATGAGCGCATTCCCTGGCTCGACGCACATGTCGAGGTCACCGGGCCCTTGGTGCGAACGGTTCAGGAGACCTTCGTGGGCACCTGGCATCGGCAGGGCGGCACCGAGATTCCGAACGACCTCAACACGATGCCTGAGCTCGAGCCCACCGGCTCCGCCTCGGGGCGTCTGGTGGTGCACCGAGGTCTTGCCGAAACCAACGGGCTCGCGATGTACGAGGCGATGTTCGACGTAGCCGAAGACCACGTCTACATCGTCAACGACTACCCGATCGTTCCGGCGCTGGAGCGCGCCATCTATCGGCTCTTGGCCAAAGAAGTTAGCGTGAAGCTGCTCACGGGGAATGCGGCCGCACGGCGCGACGACGGGACGTTCTTCCCGGCCCCGATGCACCGCACGCTGTTCGAGTACATGGTGAAGGCAAAGCTCGAACCCCTGCTGCAGGCGGGTGTCGAGGTGTACGAGT
>CAMYMX010000062.1 GCA_947259605.1 uncultured Polyangiaceae bacterium
ACGCGCTACTATTCGTTGTGGTCTGGGGGCTGTCAAGGAGGGTGGCACCCCGCCCGCCCCGCAAGTTAACTCGTCGTAATGTGGGTCCTTTCCGACACGCTCCCCGCACCGGCACTGACGTTGGCACCGGCACTGACACTGACGCTGACGCTGACGCTGACACTGTCCCTGCACCCCTGCAGCAACCCCCTGCCCACCCCGTCTGCCGGTCGCCAATCTGCCGGAGCGTGATACATTTCGGCCCCATGGCTGACGATTTTCACAGATTTTCGGGTACTTCTACCTATCTGACGAGCGAGGCACTCGAATCTGCCGTGAACTGCGCGGTCGTACTCGAACGGCCGCTCCTGATTCGAGGCGAGCCGGGCACCGGCAAGACGCTGCTAGCCGAGGCGGTCTCCGAATCACTCGCCCTCCCCCTGATTCGCTGGAACATCCGGAGCACGACCCGGGCCCAAGACGGCCTCTACGTGTACGACACGGTCCAGCGTCTCTACGACTCCCGATTTGGAGACAAGGACGTCAACGACATCAGCGAATACATCAAGCTTGGCCCCATGGGAGAGTCTTTCGACGCCAAAGAGCGTGTGGTTTTGCTGATCGACGAAATCGACAAGGCCGACGTGGAGTTCCCCAACGACCTCCTCAACGAGCTCGACAGGATGCAGTTTCACGTCGACGAAACGCAACAAGACATCATCGCCGCGCAGCGTCCCATCGTGATCATCACGAGCAACGCCGAGAAGGAGTTGCCCGACGCGTTCCTTCGACGCTGCGTGTTCCACTTCATCGATTTCCCAACGCCCGAGCTGATGACCGAGATCGTCCAAGTCCATCACCCCAAAGTCCACGAAAGCCTCGTCGAGCAAGCGCTCAAGACTTTCTACGAAATCCGGAGCATGCGACGTCTCCGCAAGCGTCCGAGCACCAGCGAGCTCGTCGACTGGATCGCGGTTCTTCAGCGCGCCGGCATCGAGAGCGTGAAGCTCGAAGAAAATCTTCCGTTCCTGGGCGCCCTGCTCAAGAAGGAACAGGACCTCGTCGCCTTCGCAGATCAGCTGTCGGGTGGCCGCCAATGGAGAAGCTAAAATCCTAGTCCCTTTCATGTATGAGCTTCGCGGCCGTGGTGTCCCGGTTGGGACCCAAGAGGTCATCGCGCTCGCTCAAGCATTGAAAGCCGGACTTCACGACAGCTCGCTCGACGGTTTTTACAATGTTGCCCGCTCGGTGATGATCCACAGCGAGGCGCACCTCGATTCGTTTGACGAAGCCTTTCTTTCGTTTTTCAAGGGCATCGAGATCGAATCCAAAAAGCTCAAGGACGAGCTTTGGGACTGGCTGCAGCAAGCCAAAGAGAACATGGCCGAGCTGACCGATGAGCAGCGCGAGTTCGTGGAGAACCTCGACCTCGACGAGCTTCGCAAGCTCTTTGAAGAGCGTCTCGCCGAACAAGACGAGCAGCACGACGGCGGGAACAAGTGGATCGGCACCGGAGGCACCTCGCCCTTTGGTCACAGCGGCCGCGCGCCCCAAGGCTTTCGAATCGGAGGCTCTGGTGGGGGCCGAAGCGCAGTGAAGGTCGCCGATGCGCGTCTCTATCGCCCGTACCGCCAGGACCTCACCCTCGACGTTCGCCAAATGCAGGTCGCGCTCCGAAAGCTCCGTCTCTTTGCACGCGAAGGGGGCGAGGAAGAGCTCGATCTCGAAGGCACCATCGATG
This sequence comes from uncultured Polyangiaceae bacterium, assembly GCA_947259605.1. Classification (GTDB taxonomy): domain Bacteria; phylum Myxococcota_A; class Polyangia; order Polyangiales; family Houyiibacteriaceae; genus SG8-38. Next base: position 1,721 of record CAMYMX010000062.1, read on the forward strand.
CAACGGCGCAGAACGCCGGAGAGCTCGAAGTCGTCACCCGCCCTCCCCGACGCCACAACACCCGCATCATTTTGATGATGGACGTCGGCGGCTCGATGGATCCCTTCGCGCACCTGTGCTCCCGACTTTTTTCGGCGGCCAAGAAGTCGAGCCACTTCAAAGAGCTGCGCACCTATTATTTTCACAACTGCGTCTACGGCCACGTTTACGAGACCGAACGCTTCGACACACCGATCAGGGTTCGTGACCTGCTCCACGAGACGGGCCCGCACTACAAGCTCATCATGGTGGGCGATGCGCTCATGGCGCCCTACGAGCTTCTTGCTGCCGGCGGGTCACTCGAGCTCGGCGACGACCGGGGCATCGAAGGCCTCCAGTGGCTCATGATGCTGAGCCAGCACTACCACCGCAGCATCTGGCTCAACCCGGAGCCGCAGCGCTACTGGACCGGAAACACCATCGAGTACGTTCGACAGGCGTTCGACATGTTCCCGCTCACGCTCGAAGGGCTCGGCGATGGCGTCGGCCATTTGCTCAAGGGCGGCAAGGGCCACTGACCCTCGAAATTTCGGGTCCCGGAGCGAAATTTGGGCCCCGGGCTCCCGGTCGCGTACCCTGAGAGCGTGGGGAAGAGATCCATCATCGCGTTCATCGTCCTGTTCGCCAGCTGGGCTGGGATTGCCGCGGCGGAAGAGTCCTCGTACGCCGGCGTGACCCCGGGCTCGGAGTCCTCGGAAAACCTGCCGCCCAAGGCGGACGAGATTCCCGAAGGCGCGCTCATGCTCACCTGGCCCGGCTTCATGATGTTGGAGGACGGCTCCTCGTTCTTCATTCAAACGTCGAAACCAGTGAAGTTCGGAACCAAGAAGTCGGACGGACGCCTGGAGTTGGTCCTGCACCACACGCAGGTTCATCTCAAAAACAACTTCCTGCCGCTCGAAACTCAGTTCTTCGACACGCCGGTGACTCGGGCAACCGTGCAGCGCAAGGGCAAGAAGGATCTGGTGATGGTTTTCGAGATGCGCGAGGACGTCACGCCAAGCATCACTCAGAAGATGGGCAAAGACGGGTTCAACTACGTCTTCGTCAAGTTCAGCCCGTAAAACCGTCGCTTCGCGTCGCCCACGGGCCGAAGGCCCAACGTGAAGCCGATGGCTCGCATCGCCCGCGAGGTTGCTCCCTTGCTTGAAGGGGTCGCATCGGGTAACCGGACGCCATGAGCCTGCGCGCCGTCAAGGGGATGAAAGACATCCTGCCGGACGAAATCTCGAACTGGCACCGACTGGAGAACGCGTTCCGCAATCGCGTCGAAGGCTATGGGTTCCGGGAAGTGCGCTTCCCCATCGTGGAGCCGACTGCGCTGTTCGTGCGATCGATCGGCGAAACGACCGATATCGTGGAAAAAGAGATGTATACGTTCACCGACCGGGGTGACAAATCGCTCACGCTGCGCCCCGAAGGCACGGCGTCGGCGGTTCGCGCGTACGTGCAGCACAGCGTGCAGGCCCGCGAGCCGGTCACGAAGTGGTACTACATCGGCCCGATGTATCGGCGCGAGCGGCCTGCCAAGGGGCGCTACCGGCAGTTCTACCAAGCTGGGATCGAAGTCTTCGGTGATCCGGGCCCGTACGTCGATGCCGAGGTGATCGACATGGTCGTCGGTTTCATCGCGAGCCTCGGCATCAGCGAGGTCGAAGTGCTGGTCAACTCGATCGGTGGGCCGGAAACGCGAGAGAAGTATCGCGACGCGCTGCTCGGATATCTGACGCCCTACCGCACCGAGCTCTGCCCGGACTGTCAGCGTCGAATGGATGCCAACCCGCTTCGAGTGCTGGACTGCAAGGTGCCGCGCTGCGCAGAGATCGCAGCCGGGGCGCCGTCGATCTTGAAGCACCTCACCGACGACGACCGGGCCCACTTCGACGGGCTTCAGGAGACCTTGACCATCCTCGGGACACCCTATCGCGTCGACGGCTCGCTCGTCCGAGGGCTCGACTACTACAGCCGGACGCTCTTCGAAGTGCTTGGCAAGGGTGAAGGGCTTGGCGCTCAAAACGCGCTGCTCGGCGGAGGCCGATACGATCAAATGGTGAAGAGCCTCGACGGGCCGGACACCCCGGCGATCGGCTTCGCGATGGGGCTCGAGCGCCTGCTGATGGCCATGTCCGAAGCCGTCACCGAATCGCACGTCGACGTGTTCATCGTGGCCGCCCAAGCCGGCGTTCGTGGCCAGGCGACCCTGCTCGGTCGTGAGCTCCGAGACGCCGGGCTTCGCGTGGAGAGCGACCTTCGCGGCGGATCGCTGAAGAGCCAGTTGCGCCGAGCCGATAAGATCGACGCGCGGATCGCGATGATCCTCGGAGAGTCCGAGGTCGAAGAAGGCGTCGTCCAGCTCAAGGATCTGAAGAACAAGACCCAGGAGCAAGTGCCACGCGCCGACGCCGCAGCCCGCATCCACGCCCTGCTCTCCGACTGACCCCGTCACACTAGTGTGCGAGAGATTTTCGCTTGTGGTCGAGCGCCCCCGCAGGGAGCGACTGAGAGGTACACCCGTACCTCGCAGGGAGCGAACGAGGAGGTAAGCCGACCACGAGCGAAAAGATCCGCACACTAGGAGCGGTTGAAGAAGATGGGGCTCGACCAGGCCATCTCGCCATCGGCCTGGGTCACTCGGCAGTACACGTAAGAGGCATCGACCTCGCCAGCGAACGACGCCGATGGAGACCTCGGCTCGTCCGAAGCCACAGAACCAGTGGGCGTCACCAGCTCGATGCGTTCGATGTCAGTCGTTCCAAGCGCTCGCGCGTGGACTTCGACCGGCCCATCGATGTCGAGCTCGCTCCCCATCGGAAAACCGGCGACGTGCACGTCGAGCAGAATCTTGGCGCCGCTGGTCGCGTAGCAGCGGCGCGCGCGAATCGCTTCGAGAATCGCCTCGCGCGTACGGGTCGAACAAATGACCGCCGTCAGCCCGGTTCGAAACGGGTCGCGCTTTCGGCATTCGCCGTGATGCCAAAGGAGCCCGTGGCTGTCCGAGTTCGCGATGAAACCAAAGCGCAGACCTGCGTCGAGCAGCGGCTTGGCAAACTGGTCGTTGAGCTCCCCACGGTACCCGAGCGGATGATCGGGGTGCTCGTAGCAGCCGTGGCACGAGCAGATCTCCCAAACCGGCTGCCCTTCTGGGTCGTGTCCGGGAACGTCGGCGCCGGTCCAACCGATGTGGTGCGGCCCCGTGAAGGCACCCTGCGCGCTGATCTGCCGGACGATGTCCCGCCCCTCGGGAACGTCGTCGCGAGAGATGATCGGGAAGCCCGGGCCCGGAAGGTATATGCACTTGTGCCCCGGCCCCGGATACGACTTGCCGGTCCATTCGTACGCAACGATCGTGGCGAACTCGCCGGGCTCATCGTGCCGTTCGGTCACGGCCTGCAGGTAGGCCCACTCTCCGGGCCCGATTCGTTTCCCGAGGAATGACTCGTGATCGGTGAGCGCCGCAAAGTCGTCGCCGTACCGGTACCGCGCGCGAAGATAGGCTTCGTCCGCACTCCCCACCCCATCCGAATGGGCGCTGTGCTGTTGGATGTCACCGAACAAGACCTGCGGCCCAGACCATGCCGTGGCGTGTGCCGGCGCCGGTTGAAACTCACCCACTTCGATTTTCGCTTCGACGAGGTCGGGCGCGCCGCCGGACGGTTCATCAAACGATTCGATTCGAATGCCCTTTCGACTGCGCCAGGCAGCCAGCGTCGTTCCGTTCGCGAGGCGAGCCGCGGACACCCGCCTTCCTCGGCACCCCCACTGAGCATCATCGATTCGCACCCGGGCGGAGAAGCCATCCGCGTTGAGCCGCTGCCGGTACATCGTGTGGGAGCCGCGCCCGAAGAGATCGATCGCGCCATCGTCGCCGACCACGATGTCAGGGAACTCGAAGCCTTGCTCTTCACCCTCGCGGTCCCGGTCTCGATCGGTCATTGGCCCGGCCGGCTCGAACACCCTGCCCTCCATGTCGACGAACCGAACCGCGATCCACTTGGCAATGTCGGGAACCCCAGTGTCTTCACGAACGTCGTGATGGAATCCGACCCATGCCCCGCCGGGCGCAGCGCTGATGCAGGGCGCGGCCGCGATCCCGAATACCGTCCAGACGACGAACTCGCCGCCCGACGGGGGCGCGACCACCACACTCGACCGCCGGCCTTCATGCCGCACTTCTACTCGCCAACCCTGATGCTCCGCCGCAAGCTCGGCGAGCGGGTCGTTGATCGGATGGGAGACCCCCGGGGCCCAAGTCATGATCGCAGCACCATGATCCGTCGAGCCTGCCTCGCCTTGCACCGCCCCCTCGTCCGACAATTCGAATCGCAGAACGCATTCCTCATCGCGCCCACCCCAAGCGAAGACGTGCAAAAGCGCGCCCCCGTCGGCTACGGGCTCCAAGCGCGGGCTTCGCAGGTACCGCTCCGGGTTTTGTTCGATGAGGGGCATGGGGCCTCAGTGCGCGTAGCCAAGCGCCCGTAGCTGATCGCGAATCGTATCGTCCATTTCAGCGTTCTCTCGGTTCAGCTGTGTACCGCCCTTCTGCTCGGCGCTCAACCAGTCCCCCCGGTTGGTCGCTCCGAGGAACTGCCCGAGCAGCACGCGCGAATAGCGCCGCGCAATGGGAAAGGCGGACGCGTCGAGCTGATTCGCCTCCGAGGGGTCCGCCACGAGGTCGAACATGGTCGAAGTGAGGTTTCCACGCAGGATCAGCTTCCATCGTCGGCTGGTGATCACGCGGCGGTCGTCTTGGAAGTCGCTGAACGCCACCGCCGGTCGGCTCGCCGCATCGCCAAGCATCAGGCCAACGAGTGGATGCCCTTCATTGCCGGCCATTTCCGGAACGACCAAGAGCTCGGTCACCGTAGCGGAGATGTCAAGGGTGCTGACCGCGTCGCCGATCTTCGTGCCAGCCGGAAGCCGGTTCGGCAGGCGGAACATTAAAGGCACGTGAAGCAGCTCTTGGTACACCGAGTGGCCGTGTCCCCAGGAGCCGTGGTCATCGAACTCCTCGCCGTGATCCGAAGTCACCACGATCAGCGTATCGTCTCTTAGCCCGAGTGCGTCCAATCGCTCCAGGAATGCGCCGAAGAAGTGATCGTGCTTGGTAATCTCACCGTCGTGGAGGGCCTTCAATCTCCGCTTGTCGTTTGCGTCGAAGACGACTTGCGGTGGGTTGCGCTTGGCCTTCTCCAGCAGGTCACCGGTCATCCTCGGCTTGACCTGCCCGGCATACTCGCTCGGGTCGTACATGCGGAGGTGCTCCCCGGGCGGATCGTAGGGCACGTGTGGATCGATCGTCTGGATGTATGCGAAGAAGCGTCCGTCCTTGTGCTCGTCGATCCAGTTGCCGGCCTTCTCGAAGACGTCCTCCGCCTCGGTGCTCTTCCCTTCGCGAATGTAGTTGCTGTAATGATCCCAGCCCTGGTCGAAGCCAAAACGATCGGAGACATAGCCGTTCGCGATGAAGCTTCCGGTCGCGAACCCTTCACCCTGGAGGTGCTCGCTCAAGAGCTCGGCGGAGCTTGGCAGCGCGGCATCGCCGGTCTTCTGCTGATGGGTTTGTGGGTGAAGCCCGGTGAGGATCGAGGCCACCGCCGGCTTGGTCCAGTTCTCGGGCGACTGCGCGAGCTCGAAGACCACGCCCTCGGAGGCGAGCTTGTCGATGGCTGGCGTTTTCACGCGAGTCTGCGGGTTGAACGGCCGGAGCTTGTCGGCGCGAAGGGTGTCGATGACGAGCACGATCACGTTCTTCGCGGGCGCCGGGTTTCGTTCCTGCCGTTCGGGCACGACGATTCGGGGTGAATTCCAAGCCAAGCGCCCCGCTCCCTCTCCTTTGGCACGAAGGTCGATCCGCACGGTCTCACCCGCGAAGCGGCTCAAGTCCACCTTGTGATCCGTCCATGCGCCAAAAGCCGTGCCGGTCAGCACTTCGATCGTCGGCTGCCCGTCGGCCGTCACCTCGATCGCGAAAGGCGCGTCGCCTTCCCCTTCGACGCCCACTCCAAAACCCAGCGAGCCGTCTGCCGGAACGGCGACGTGATAGCGCAGCGTCGACGCCCGCGACAAGGCGATGGCCTGCCGCTCCTCCTCGCCAAAGCGAACTGTGGCGACCAAGCCTTCATACATCGGTGCGCGCCCGACCTTGGCCGGCTCGGACCCGTTTCGAATCCAGATCGATTCGACGGCCACCGATACGTCCTGATCATCGACGGGTGTCGTGCCCCCGAAGGTCAGCAGCAGGTAGTTCTCGCCGGCCGTCACTTTGTCTTTGGGAAGCAGCACATCATAGTCTGCGAACCCATCGCCTTTGCCCAGATGAATCGACGCGAGCTGTTGGTTGTTGAGGTACGGCGTGAGCGCCTGCGTCCCATGCGGTCGCAATCGAACGCGAGCAATGAGCGCGTCAGGCCGCTCGGCCTGGAAGTACACCCGACCCCGCATTCCAACGTGCGCATAGCTGGTGTCGCCGTCGACCCCCTTGCTGACCCAACCGCTGCGCCAGTCACCCACCGTGTACTTGGACTGTGCGGGGGTGCCAAAGTCGAGATACCAGCCGCCATCGTTCACCTCCGCCAAGTGGCGAAGCTCGGTTAGATCCAAATGGGTCTCGAGCCCGGCAAATGGGTCCGGCGTGGACCCTCCTCGGCTGCATGCTGCAGCCACGCAAAGGGTCCCGAGCACCACCAGATTCAATCGCATCAGCCGCCTTCCTCCCTCGCTCCGGCGGCCGTTTTCGCACCTGATTTTGGCCCCGCGTAACCTAAGCTGCGGTTAGCACGAGGCTTCAACGAGCGTCAACAAAGCCACCCGGTTGGGTGACGACCTGCAGCGTACGCGTCGCGCCCGGCTTCAGGTAGTAGAACCGGTCGGTGGACCGAGCGCCGAAGCGGTAGTGAACCCGGTGGGTGCCCTCGTCGAGCACGAGCGTCAACGGAAGCGTTCCGCGGTCCACTCCGTCCACTACGACCGATACCTCAGCCGGGCCGCCGAGCTCGAGCACGCCTTGCCCCTCCGCGACGTCTAGGGACGGGTCGACACCTGCCCGAAGGCGTCCCGCAAACGCGGAGAGGTCCAGGCCGGCCGGCGAGAACGAAGGCGCGGCTTCCGGCGCCGGCTCCTCCAAGTCGACGCGGACTTCCACGGGAATGTCGATCTCGATCGGCGGCGCGGTCGCCTTCAGCGACCCGAGTGGCGCGCGGATTGGCATCACCTCGTACCAGATCAGAAACGCCACCGTCGCGGAAAGCAGAACCAGAAACGCGAAACCGAATAGACGTGGAGTCGCGTGCAGTTCCATCCCGAACCCAGAGCTGCTTTCACCGCTACTCTGGGCCGCCCCGCTGCCGAGCCGCCAGACCGGATAGCTCCAGCTCGGGGCCCGATTGGCGGGCTCGCGATGCATGGCCACCGCCGACTGCGCCCGGACATTCTGTCGCTCGATCGGATCGGACACGCGCGCGGAGTCTTGCTCGATCTCGGTCTGATTCAACTCCAGTCCCGACTCCGGCGGACCCACGGCGCTGGGGCCCCCGCCCGCGACCCCCTCCGGAGCTCGGACATCTCGAATGGCCCCTTGCCGCGCCAGGGTGATCAGCAAGGCGTCGACGAGCGCGCGGGACCCGGCCCCAGACTCCCACAGCACGTCCGGCGGCCCACCCGCGACGAGGGCGGCGATCAGGCGCTGCACCCGAACGGGAGAATGGCGCACATAGGTCCCGAGCACATCGGGATCGAACTCCACCCGGCAATCGGGATGCGCCGCGATCGTATTGAGAATGGTGCCAAGTCGCTGCGTCGCCACCATGAACGAATCGTCCAGAGCCTCCGGCACTTCATCCGCGAGCCGGGCAGGCAGCTCCGCCACCACGAATCGACCCGAGCTCATCCCGACGAGAGCGGGAAAGGCCTCGGCTCCCTCCTTGACCGCGCCATCGATGGCCGTGCGGGTCAGGCGGGCGATGCAGCCGTCTCGAAGCTCCAAGTCGAACAAGCTCCAGGGATCCTGAAGGACGACGCTCGCGTTTGGTCGAAGTCGGCGAACGGCCCGCAGCAGGCGAGTCACACCCAGCTCTTCCAGGTCGCCACGCGCCTCTCGCTCGCGTTTCAGTGCTTCTTCCAGCCGCGTCAGCGGGTCGAGCACGCCGAGCACGCGATCGAGAACCTGACGCGCGGGCACTTCCTTGCGCAGATACCCCTGCGCGTCCGCCCGAAGCTCGCGCATCCGGTGCAAAAAGTCGTCGCGCCAGGACAAGAGCACGACGGGAACCCCATCGAGCAAGGGCTCGCGGCGCACGGCGGCGCACAGGGCAAGGCCGTCGAGGCGGGGCATGACGATGTCGGCAAGAATCACATCGGGTGACTCCTTCCGAGCAAGCTCGAGGGCCTCGACACCGTCCCGCGCTTCGATGACCCTGGCCCCGGACTCGCGAAGGACGCCCACGTAGAACCAACGAACCTCGGCATCATCGTCCGCAACCAAAATGGAGCGCCCGCGCAGGCTCGGCTCGGCTGGTGGAGTGACGGCCGGGCGCGTCCCAGACTGAGCGGGCAAAGCCGCGAGGGGCTCGTACCTCCAGGCCAGGACCCGTACCGCCCGGAGCGAAGCAGGCCCAAACGCCTCACGCTCGAGCCCGGTCAACGCGTCGGCCAGGGCCGCCTCGAGGTGCGAAAAACCAAGCTCTGCCGCCGATAGGCGAAGGTCGCTGAGGTGTCCGGCGAGCGCCGCCCGCGCGGCCTCATCCTCGGGCGCAATGCTCAGGACCTCGGTTAACCGTACTGTTTCCAAGCTCTTGGCAGCCAAAGCTTGGATGAATGTAGCGTTTCGAGACGCCGATTCCAGGTTGCCGTGAGCACTCCGCACTTGCGCAGTGTACGCATCCCACCGATTTGTTCGAGCACCAAGTCGGTTGCCCTTGCAATCACTGCAACGTACGGACGACCGTGGATTTCGTCGATGAAGTGACGTTGGAAGTTGCCGCGGGCGACGGGGGCAATGGCTGCATCGCGTTTCGGCGCGAGAAGTTCGTCCCGCTCGGTGGTCCATCTGGAGGCGACGGCGGGCGTGGCGGGAGCGTGATTCTGGTTGCGCACGACCGGCTCTCCACCTTGCTCGATCTCCGTTACCGCAAGATCGTCCGAGCCGAGCGGGGCGAGGACGGTCGCGGCAAGGATCAGTTTGGCAAGGCGGGCCAGGACATTCGGATCCAGGTCCCCGTAGGCACGCAAGTCTACGACCACGAGAGCGAGGCCCTGCTTGCGGACCTCAGTGAGGCCGGCGCCGAGATTGTGATTGGTCGAGGCGGCCGCGGAGGACGGGGGAACATCAAGTTCTCGACCCCGCATGACCGCGCCCCGCGACGCGCCAGCCCGGGCACGCCGGGCGAACGAAAGCTAGTCCGACTGGTCCTCAAGCTCCTCGCGGACGTCGGCATCGTCGGCTTCCCCAACGTCGGCAAGAGCACCTTCATCGCGACAGTCTCCCGCGCACGACCCAAGGTTGCCGACTACCCGTTCACGACCTTGGTGCCCAATCTCGGTGTCGTTTCACTCGGTGTCGACCGCACCTTCGTCATCGCGGACATCCCGGGCATCATCGAAGGGGCCTCGGAAGGCGCGGGCCTCGGACTCCGCTTTCTCAAGCATGTCGAGCGAACCAAAGTGCTTCTACACATGCTCAGCGTCGACCCGGACCCCGAGCGCGATCCCGTGGCGGATTTCGACGCCCTC
>CAMYMX010000063.1 GCA_947259605.1 uncultured Polyangiaceae bacterium
TCCGTCTCGCAGCGTCTCGGCAAAGCCACGAATCGCGGTCAGCGGCGTGCGGAGCTCGTGACCCGCATTGGCCACGAAGTCTCTTCGAACCCGATCCGCCTCGCGCTCGGCGGTGATGTCGTAGAAAACTGCGACGATGCCCTGGTGATTCCGAAGCGGCGAGACGGATGCGCGAAGGCTGCGACGTCCGCCCTCCAGCAAGCCGTCGAGCTCGATCTCGAGCACTCCGGAAAAGCCTTGCTGCGCATCTTCGACCGCTCGACGAAAATCCGGATGCCGGATCGCCTCGACCGCCGTCTTGCCTTCGGGGTCGAAGCCGATCAGGTCGGCCAGCACTTCGTTGCTGAGCGTAATGTGACCGTCTGCGTCGGTGACCATGACCGCTTCGGCCATGGCGTCCAGAATCGTCCGCAAGCGATCTTTCCGGCTCCTCTTCTTCTGTTCGCTCATCGACAGCCCGTCCGCGAGAGTGTCGAGTGAGCGCCCGAGGGCCCCGATGGCGCCTGGACGATGAAGTCGAGCCCGCGTGCCGTAGTCCCGCGCCGAGAGCGCGTCGACCAGCTTCTGCAAGCGCCGCAGATCCCGGGCGTCGGCGCGCGTTGTAATCCAAGAGAAGAGGCTGGCGAGCGCGAGGCCTGCCAGCAGCATCGGCCAAGCTGGAAGCTCGGGGGCGGCGCTGCGCCAAATCGCATACAAGACGGCCATCATCAGCGCGATCGCCCCGCCCAGCAGCGTGTAACGTCGAATCACGAAGGGAGAATACGCGGGCTTGGGCCCCTGACCAACCTAGGATTTGAGCGCCCGGTAGCCTACGCCCCGAACGGTCTCGATGTGCGCGGCGCCTGCACGGAGCTTCTCCCGAAGCCTCTTGACGTGCGTGTCGACGGTACGCGTCTCCGCGTTGGGCGAATATCCCCAGACCCGCTCCAGAAGCGCGTCGCGGGACTGGACGCGTCCGGCGCGGCTCGCCAAGTCGAGAAGCAAGCGAAACTCGAGCGCGGTCAAGAGAATCTCCTCGCCTTCCACTTCGACTCGATGGGCCGGAACATCGATGACGAGATTGCCGAGCGCGATTACTTGAGTGCCAACGACTTCAGCGGCGGGGATCGTTCGACGAAGAATCGCCTCCACTCTCAGTACGAGCTCTCGCGGGCTGAACGGCTTCGGGACGTAGTCGTCGGCGCCCACCTCGAAACCGACGACGCGATCGACCTCGTCGGTTCGAGCCGTGAGCATGATCACCGGCAGGCGAACGGTTTGGGCGCTTCGTCGCAGCCGCCGGCACACTTCAATACCTGAGATGTCTGGCAACATCACGTCGAGCACGAGCAAGTCCGGCTGGCTGCGTTGGATTTCGGCCAAGGCGGTCTTGCCGTCGTGGGCAACCGTGACGTCGTGCCCAGCGCCTCGAAGGTTGATCGCCACCAACTCGGCGAGATCGGTCTCGTCCTCTACGACTAGGATTCGCGAACCCATACTCAATTGCCAGAAGCCTGCTCACCTCTTGTGACGTCCCTGTGACGGCCGCGTTCCAAGCGAGCAACCCCGAGTCTACACGGCGTCGGCCAAGCCACAACGCCGATCGACCCCGAAATACGGGAGATTCTAGCTATCGGACTTATCGTTTGAGCTGGGTGAGGAGGGATGAGAAGGTGGGCCCCGAGGTGCCATGAGAATACCCCTTGCCAACCTGCTTGCGCGCAATCCCCTGCCCAAGGTGGGCGATCTGATGACCGAGGTGATCCGGACCAGCGACCGCGTTCGGGAGCTGATCGAGCTGCTGTCCGCCGGTGACCAGGCGGGAGTCGAGCGCGTCGCCAAAGAGATCAGCAAGATGGAAGGGAAGGCCGACGACGCAAAGAACGCCGCCCGCTCGAAGATGCCGGTGCGCTTGTTGATGCCCGTGGATCGACGTGACGTACTCAAGCTGATCAGCCAGATCGACGCGATTGCAGACTGCGCCGAGGATGTCGGCGTGCTTCTGACGATTCGCCCTCTCACCGTGCCCGAAGACATGAAGCCCGTTCTCGAGCAATTCGTGGATCGAGTCTTGAGCACGATTCGAGAAGCGGAGAAGCTCACCGACCTGATCGACGACCTGGTCGAATCCGGCTTCTCGGGGCCACCGGCGGAGCGTGTCCTCGAGCAAGCGGCGATTCTGGGCCGTGCCGAGCACGAGGCCGACAAGATTCAAGATCAATGCGCGAAGGTGCTCTTCAACAACGAGGACACCATGCCCCCTGCGGCGGTCTTCATGTGGACCAAGGTCCTCAACAAGATTGGCGACATGGCCAACCACGCGGAGAACGTAGGGGATCAGTTCAGGCTTTTCGTAGCCGGCTAGGCCAAGATTCATGGAGCCAACGACGATCGTACTGGCCGTTGCGGCCATCGCGGGCCTCTACATGGCCTGGAACATCGGCGCCAACGACGTGGCAAACGCCATGGGCACGTCGGTCGGTTCGGGGGCGCTGACGATCCGACGCGCGATCGTCGTCGCGGCGATCTTCGAGTTTGGTGGCGCCATGCTGGTGGGCGGCACGGTCACCCAGACCATCCGCAAGGGCATCGTCGACCTCGACGCGCTCGGTGGAGATCCAATGGTGATCGCCGTCGGAATGACCTGCTGTCTGCTCGCCGCGGGCCTTTGGTTGAACCTCGCGACCTATGCAGGATGGCCGGTCTCGACGACCCACAGCATCGTCGGTGCGGTCGTCGGTTTCGGCTTGGTCGCCGGGGGTTTCAACGCGGTGAACTGGCTGACGATGGGCAAGATCGCGGCGAGCTGGGTGATCTCGCCACTGCTTGGTGGGCTCTTGGGGTACCTCGGCTTCGTCTTCATCAAGAGGCGCATCCTGAACGTCGACAGACCGTTGCTGGCGCTCCGGGGATGGGGTCCGATCATGGTCTTCCCCATTTTCGCGATTCTCGCGCTCAGCGTCCTGTTCAAAGGGCTCAAGCCGCTGAAGCTGGACCTCGCCCTGGGACCTTCACTCGGGATTGCCATGGCGATTGGACTTGTGGCCAGCATTGGCTCCGTCCCGCTGCTTCGAAGATTCACCGTCATCGCCTCTGAAGACAGAGCGGACCGCACGCACCGCGCGGAGCGTGTCTTTCTCGTCCTGCAGGTCCTGACGGCCTGCTTCGTCGCTTTCGCACACGGCAGCAACGATGTGGCCAATGCGGTCGGCCCCATGGCGGCGGTCTTTGGCGCAACCTCGGGCGAGCTCGGAGCCAAGGTCGCGGTCCCCTACCGGGTGCTCTTGATCGGTGCGGTGGGCATCGTCGTCGGCTTGGCGACCTACGGCTACAAGATCATGGCCACGATCGGCAAAAAGATCACCGAGCTCACCCCCTCGCGAGGCTTTGCTGCCGAATTCGGAGCAGCGACCACCATTGTGATGGCGAGCAAGCTGGGGCTTCCGGTGAGCACCACCCACACCCTGGTGGGCGCCGTGATCGGCGTAGGCTTCGCCCGCGGCATTGGCGCCATCAACACGAGAGTCGTCACCGGTATCATCGCGAGCTGGTTCATCACCGTGCCCTTCACCGCCCTTTTGGCAGCCGGTCTATTCGTCATCGGCAGGCTCTGGCTGAACTAGTGGCCGCCCTCGGGCGCACGCGCTAAGCCGGGGCCATGGCTTTATCCGTCGGCATCGTCGGCCTGCCCAACGTCGGCAAATCGACGCTTTTCAACGCCCTTTCAGAGAAGGAAGCGGAAGCAGCGAACTACGCGTTTTGCACCATCGACCCAAACGTCGGGATCGTCCCTGTTCCCGATCCCCGCTTCGACAAGCTGGTGGCGCTCTACGGCCCGAAGAAGGTGGTGCCGGCGAGCGTCGAGTTCGTCGACATCGCAGGCCTGGTCAAGGGCGCCTCCAAAGGCGAAGGGAAGGGCAACGCCTTTTTGAGCAACATCCGGGACGCCGACGCGGTGGCGCACGTCGTTCGTTGCTTCGAGGACGAGAACATCCTGCACGTCGACAACCGGGTGGACCCCCTTGCCGACATCGAGACGATCGAAACCGAGCTGATCCTCAAGGACCTGGAGACGGTCCAAAAGCGTCTTGAAAAAGCCGAGCGTGCTGCGAAAGGTCAGGACGCGTTCGAAAAGAAGGCGCTCGAGGTCTGCAGACGCCTCGCGGCATCTCTGAACGAGGGCAAGCCGGCGAGCGCGACCGCACCGAACGACGAGGACGAGGCCCTGGTGATCCGCGACATGTTTCTGCTCACCAACAAGCCGTCCTTTTTCGTCGCCAACGTGAAGGACGAGCAGCTCGCCAACCTCGACGAGGACCCGCTCGTCGCGCAGGTCCAAAAGCTCGGCAGGGAGCGCGGCGTCCCGGTGGTCGTGATCAGCGCGGAAATCGAATCGGAGATCATGCAGCTTGCCGAGAGCGAGCGCGCGGAGTTCATCGAGTCGCTCGGCCTCGATGAGCCGGGGCTGCACAAGGTGATTCGAACCGGGTACACGACACTGGACCTCATCACGTACTTCACCGCGGGCGATCCCGAGGTTCACGCTTGGACAATCGACCGGGGCACCCGAGCACCGCAGGCCGCCGGTAAGATCCACAGCGACTTCGAGCGCGGTTTCATCCGCGCCGAGGTCATGAAGTGTGCAGATCTATTCGAGCTCGGCTCCGAGCAGGCGGTGAAAGCCGCCGGCAAGCTCGGCATCGAAGGAAAAGACTACGTCGTGCAGGATGGCGACATCATGCACTTTCGCTTCAACGTTTAGCGCTCGTCGGGATAGGCCGGGAACCCTATGACGGGCCCGCAATCGGTTTCGAACACGGCGATGCCATCCTCGTCGACGCCCATCGCCTGGTTGTTGACGCCACTCGCGCCGATCTTCAGATTCGAATCGGTGTAAGCGAGGAAGTCACACATTTCACCATACTGGAAACCGCGTCGCAGGGTCTCATCGGTGTTGTTGATGAAGCCGCACTCCGAACGCAAGCGAGGCGCGCCGCGGTTGTTCATCGGAGGGTCGATGATCGAACCGATCGGCTCACCGATCTTGTTCTTGATGTCGAAAACGGTCTGCACGCTCCCGTCCTCTTGGACGAAGCTCAGATTGAAGGCGCTGCCCCACTGATGGTAGTGGCCGAGCACGTAGTAGATGTTGTAGTCGACCTCGTCTTTGCCGAGGAGCTCTTGAAACGACTCGGTGAGGTCGCACATCATGGAGGTCCGTGACCGGGTCGGGACCCCATCGACGGCCGGCGGAATCGCGAGGTCGTCGATGAAAAAGCTGAACGGCGTGAGGCGGATCTGGACCTCTTCGGCGGGCACGGCCTCGACCTCCATCGTCATCGCGGTCTCGAGCGGTCCGGCGGTGATGTTCAGAAGATGCGTGCTGCCTACGATGACGCTGCGCGGAGGAATCTCGAGCGCGGCACCATCGGGGAACGCTTGAAGCTCGTCCAAGGCCTGGGTCGATTGAGCGAAGAACACGCCTCCCGCTGCGGCCGCAATGTACTCACTGAAACCCCGGTCACTGCAACGCCAGGTGCCTTCGAGCTGGGCGTCGGGTCCTTCCAACTGTTCGTTTGGGCGATACGTGGCTTCGGGGACGAAGAACCAGTTCGAATGATGCCAGCCCCCTTCGTTGGTCTGCCGAACTTTTCGTACGTAGAGCGGCTCTTCATTGCCGAGCACCCAGCTCTGACAAACGTCCGAGGTCTCCTCTGCGCGCTCGAGCATCTGCGGCTCGTAGGTGTGGCTCAGGGTCGTCGTGAACTCGCCGCTTCCTCCACCGCCCGCGTTTCCGCCCGCGCCAGCGGTTTCGGAGAAACCAGGGGTGCTGCTCTCGCCACAAGCGATGAGCAAAAAACTAAGAATCGTTGATAGGGTTATCAGGCGCATCGGCATAACATTCCTCATTCGCTGGCTTCAGGCAAGACATTCACCTCGATGAGCATGTATTCGTTCTGCCCGTGGTTATCCACGTGGAACAGAAGCGGCGTTCCCGCCGGGTAGTCTTTCGGCGCGGCCCAAACGACGTCGGGAAACTCGAAGTCGGTTGGAATCGTCACGCTGTAGTCGAGCACCTGCTCATCCCCGATGACGAAGGCGATGTGCGCCTCGCCCGGAACCGGTGCGGTCAGCTGCGAGTGGCGTGCCCGGACCTCGACGCGATCGCCTGCTCGTAGGGCGCGAAGCGACGGCTGTTCGAGCGTGAGCCAGTTGCAGAGCGGCACGCGGTCGTCGCGCATCCTGGTGTAGACCGCGAGCACCGTGAAGCTGTCGAGGCATTCCGGGACGTAGGCTGCAACGCAGCTCGGGTTGGGTCCGAACTGCACACACTCGCCCTCGGGCCAAGGGAAGTACTCCTCACAGTCGATCGGCGTGACCTCGCACGCTGAATCGTCGCGCGGTGGTCCGAAAAACTCTTCGCCCTTGTTGGAAGGGAACCACTGCGTATTGTCGACGAGAGGGCCCGGATTGCTAGCCACGCTGCCACCGCTGCTCGAGCAGCTGCAGAGCGCCAATGGAAGACACAGCGCTGCGAACGATCGGCTAAGCATGTTGCCCCCGACCATGCGCGCCCGGCGTGCTCCGCACTAGCCTTCCCGCGGGACGCTGAGCCGAACCTGGACGTCCGGTTTGACCTTCAGCGCGCCGAGCGCAGCTGTGTAGGGCTTGATGCCATAGTCCGGCTGATGGATGCTGACTTCGGCCAGCCAGCGATCGCCTTGCGCGCGCACGCTCGTCTGAATGCTCCGGGACTTGCCGTACATCTGTAGTGTGCCTTCGACCGCAAACCCTTCGCCCCGATCCACCACGTTGGTCGAATCGAATCGAATCTCCGGGTGTTTGCGCGTTCTCAGCACGTCCTTGACGATGTTGTCGTAGATCTTCTTCTTGTCGCCCTTGCTCAGCGTCGACGGGTCGTCCCGTCCATCGACCATCGCGCAGACGACTTGAATACTGCTGGGGTCGAAGGTCGCCTTGATCTGCCGGGTCGTCTCGTCGACCTCGATCGAAAAGCGCTCGACCTGCATCTTCAAGTCGTGCGCAAGCCTGGACAGGAGCCCGTCTTTGAACGTGAAAATAAGACATTCGGAGTTGTAGGCGTCGTACCGGTCCATCGACGGCGATGTAGCTCACGGCCAAAGAATGGGCCAGTTTGTTTACAGTACTATTACAGTCAGGGTGTCTCGACGTAGTAGGAGCCGAGAAGGATGAACATCTCTTCCTCTGTGGTCACCCCGCCGCCGACCGGACAGGCATCACAGACACCACCCACGCCGCACATCGAGTCGTCCCCGTTGCAGGGAATTCCCTCGTTGGGCCCACCGAAGCACGAGCGATCCTCGGGCACGCAGCCGCAGGTAAACAGACCGAAGCCACCCTGATTAGCGAGCGGTGCGAACTGGTCGACGAACGCACAGGTCTCTGCGTCCGGCTTGATCGACTCCCTGCGCACCTCCGAGGGGTTGCTCTCGCCGTTGTCCCAGACCGAGCAGTAGACGAAGGTGCGATCCTCTGCGTTCGGGCTGTCGAAGCGAAGGATGTCGTCTCCGTTGAATCGCTGGTAGAGCGGATCGGCGTAGTCAAAGCTGATGTAATCCGCCTCCCGATTGGGACGTACACAGGGTACGTCGGCCGGTGCTCGAGGGTCCTCGTTGTCGTCGCAGATTTCGTTCGGCGGGTACCACACGCGGAAATCCTTGCCGAACCGGTGGGTATGGGTGCTCAAGGTCATCAGACGGCCGTACTGCGGGATCTCGAAGCTCGCGCAGGCCCCCCCGGACGAATACGCCTCGATCCGTCCCATTCCAAAGATGTCGTCGGCATCGAAGATCTGAGTTCGGGGATAGAGCCGTTGTCCCGACGGCGCGAAGGTCAGGTTCATCCACTGCTCGACCGTGGTGTCGGACGTGGTGAGGTTGAACGCATGGCTGTCCCAGACGATAAACCCTTTGACGGGGACCATCGCGAAGACGTCGGGCGGGAAGGCCTCGCGGAAGCTCGACTCCTGAGCCGTCGCCAGGTTCTGCCGAACCGTCGCCCGGCCAAAGAAGCCTGCAATCTGACCCAGATCCGTCGGCGCATTGCGGTAGCTGATGCATGCGATGGTGGTGAGCGGCTCCGTCGTACATTGGCCGCGGGCGCCACACTCGTCGCCTCCCGGCGTGCAGGGCGTCCCCGCGAGATCTCCGCCGAGGCACTGCCAGTTCTTCCAAACCTCGTTCATCGGGTCGAGGTGGTCCGGATTGAGCTCGCAGACCGCGCCGTCTCCACAAACCGACTCGTCTTGATCGCAGCCGTCGCCGTCATTCTCCCCGCCAACACAGACGCGCGGCGGAACGTAGAACTCGATGATGCTGTGATGAGACTGCGGGTCCTGGGCCAGGAGCACTTCGTCGTAGACGAAGCAGTCCTGCTCCGGCCCGCCCTGCGCCTCGCCGCAGGGGACGGTGAACTCGGCAGGAATCTGATCGGAGTAGTCATAGTAGCTGATGAAGCAAACCTCTCCTTCACCCTCGGCCGGAACGGCCCAGCCGCCGGAATAGAACTGCACGCCTTCATCGGTTTCGGGGGCCGGAAGCGGTTGAATCTTGTTGGGCGCGAGGTCGCCTGCTAGCTCGCAGGACGCGTACTGCTCCGAGCCAGCCACGATTCCGGCCTCCGGGGCGCCACCGCGAATCCAAGCTCGCAAGAGACCCAAGTCATTCTCGCTCAACACACCGTTGCCGGTCGGCATCGCGCCTCCGGAGATCGGGTTCGGGAGCGCGCTCAGCTGGAAGCCCTCGGTCTTGGCAGCAACCTTCTGATAAAGGACGCTGAGATCCTGCTCGCCGGGAAACACGCGCATGTAGTCGCCCGAGGTCGCTTCGACGTTGATCAGGTTCGCGTAGGCGTTCTCGGGTCGAAGGTCGAGGCCCGCGTTGGCGGCCTGACCGTGGCACGCCGAGGCGGTGCAGCCCTGCGCGTCGAAGATCTGTTGCTGCACCTGAGCGAAGGTGCTGTCGGCATCGCACTTGGCCAAGGTGGCGCTCGAGCCGTCGTTTCCACAGGCGGACAGGGTCGCAAACACGATCGCTGCGAACGAGTATTGAACGGGTTTCATTAGTCACTCCAACGGGGTGTTAGTCTAAGTCAGGGCCGGATTGTTCCTGATGGGCCTATCGGTGCAAGCGAAAATACGAGCGTTGCTCAGGATTCCAAACGCTGATCGCGGTAACTGGCCCTTTAGGGTGATGGCTCAGCGATAAAATACGAGCCGAGCGGGATGAACATCTCATCGTCGGTGGTGATGCCGCCGTACAGCGGGCAGGCATCGCAGACGCCGCCCCCGCCGCAGACCGAGTCGTCGCCGCTGCAGGAATCGCCCTGCTTGTCGCCTCCGAGGCAGACGCGCTCGGGCGCGCTGCAACCGCAGTTCGCGACAAAATACGAGCAGGTTGGGGTGTTTGGCTTGGTCGACTCCCGCTTGACCTCGAGCGGATTGTCGGCGCCGTTGTCGTAGACCGCGCAAGCCTTGAGCGTGCGGTCCGCCTCGGCTGCAGAGGAGAAATCTCTCGGCGGGTCGTAGTACGTGTAGAGCGGGTCATCGTAGAGCCGGCTCTCGTAGTCCGCGGCGGTTGTCGGGGCGGGGCAATCCTCGGTGTCCTGGCACGGTTCGTTCGGAGGCAACCAGATCCGAAAAAGCTCGCCTCGCTGGTGCATGTGCGAGCTCAACGACATGAGCATCGCGTACCGAGGGAGCGTCCAGGTCATGCAAATCTCTCGCTTCTCGAACGGCGTCACCGTGCTCATCGCGAAGATGTTGTCGGCTTCGAAGATCTGCTCGCGAATGAACACGCGCTCGGACTCCGGCGCGAAGGTCAAGTTCACCCATTGTTCGATCGAAGAGGCCTTCTTGGTCAGGTTGAAGCCGTGACTGTTCCAGGAGACGAAGCCCTTGAGCGGCAAGACCGAGTAGACCCCGGGTGGAGGCACGTCGATCGAAGTCGACTCCTGGGCGCCTCCAAGCGGAATCAGGTTGTCTCCTCCCGGGCCGCCGAGGCCACCGCCCAAACCGAAGTCCCGCGGCGCGTGCCGATCATACCCCACGCACGCAACTGAGGTGATCGCCGGTGTCGTGCACTGGCTGCGGGGGCCGCAGGCATCGGCCAGCGTCGGGTCGCAGGCTTCGCCGGCCTTGTCGCCGCCGAGGCAGGCCCACGGGCCCCAGTCGCCACCGTTCGGGTCAGACTCGGGTGTATAGACGCTGATGATGCTGTGGTGGGACTGTCCGTCCTGAGCGAGCTCATTTCGGCGGAAAGCAAAGCACTTGCGGCCCTCGCCGAGCTCGTCGCAGTCGACTTGGTATTCGGGCGGCACGCTGTCGGTGAAGTCGTAGTACGAAGCGAAACACACCTCGTCTTCAGCCTCGCCTTCGAGGCCCCAGCCCCCTGCGTAGAACTGCACGCCTTCGTCTGGCGGGGGCGCCGGGAGGGGATTGATCTTGTTGGGGTCCGGCTCGAAGGTGCCCGCGCAGCCGAGGAGCTCGAGCGTTCCGCCGACGATCGAATCCGACGGGGCGCCCGCCCTCATCCAAAGCCGCATCGCCGCGAGCTCATCGGCGCTGAGCGGTTCCGAATCGATGGGCATCGCCTGGCCGAGCCCGCCCAGGTCGGTCCCTTCGGTTCCTGCCTCGAGCTTGAGGTAGAGCAGGCTGAGCCCCTGGTCGCCGGGGAAAACCCGTTCGATCGATGGGTCGATCGTGCTCGGCTGGCGGACCAAGGCATCAAAGGACGCGCTTGCGCGGAGGTCGAGCCCACCGCGCATCGCGTCGCCGTGACAGCTGCTCGCCGTACAGCCCTTCGTCTCGAAGATCGTCGCTTGGATCGCATCGTACGTGCTTGCGTAGTTGCAGTCCTTGAGCGTGCTGCCGCTGTTTGAGTCAGACCCACACGCCGCGAGGGCCAGCGAACAGACGGCAGTCAAGGCAAGCAAGGAGGAGCTGGGTTTCGGCATTAATATCATTGTCCGGTTGGGTTTGGAGCTAGAGTACAAAAGGTCAACTGACTCTCAGTCAATTGACGGAGAGCGGCGATTGGCGCAAGCCTTGCGCTTCCGAGGAGGAAGCCGCCATGTCGCTCGAAACCCTGTTCAAAGTCGCAAACTACTCGGTCATTCCATTCTGGTTGCTTCTGATTTTCGCGCCACGCTGGTCCTGGACGCGCCGATTGGCGCACGGCCCGGTGCTGCTCCTGCTTCTGACGCCCATCTACGCCTACATGCTCTTCGGCTACGGGACAGCGCCGGAAGGCACGGATCTCGGGTCTCTCTACGGCGTCATGGTGGGCTTCTCGGCCCCGCAGATCGTGGTTGCGGGCTGGATTCACTATCTGATCTTCGACTTGTTCG
>CAMYMX010000064.1 GCA_947259605.1 uncultured Polyangiaceae bacterium
CCGAAGCGGCGCTCGCGATCGTCGAGATGGATCGCAACGACATCGACGCGCTGTCGATTCTCTCCAAGGCGTTCGACGAGCTCCAGCGCCAGGACCGGGCGATCAGCGAAACGATCGTAGGCGGAATGATTCCGCGACTCCAAGCGCTACTGTCGACCGAGCCCGATCCGGAGGCTCCAGGTCCTGACCCCGTTCAAGTGCGCGCCAAGGACGCGGCCTACATGGTGATCCCGTACGCGCCCGAGGGTTCGCGAAACGAGCTCATTCGTGCGGTCGTAGGCTGGTACTCCGCCGACTTCGAGGGCCGGAGCCTTGCAGGGGACTACAGCGCCGAGCAGGTGACGCGCGCGCTCGGCGCCGAGGCGGCGGGAATGCTCGTCGATGCGCTCCACGAGAAGATGCCTCCGCAGGCGATGATCAAAATCGCCGAAATCATCGGGGAAGACGGCGACCAACAAACCAGAAAGCGCGCCGGGGCGCGGCTCGTGACCATCGAAAAGGAGATGGAGAAGCCCGCCTTCGTGAAGTGGCTTGCCGTTCAGATTCGCGCGTCCCTCACGGCCTCGGGAGACGAGGTCGACGCAGCGCGTGTGTCGTCGCTGGCTCTCTACAATCGCGAGAACTACATCAACCAGGGCGTGCTTCCGGCAATGCACCACCTGGGCGAGCAACCGCTGGTGTCGAGCCGACTGCTCGCAATCGCCGATACCAAAGCGGGAGCCAATGATCCCACCGCCTGGGTAGAGCGCCTCAACGCCCGGCGAGCCACTGCGCTCAAGGCGCTCGAAGGGCATGTGACCCGAACCCACCTCAACCGCTTGCTGTCCATTGCGCTCGATTCGAGCAATCCGGTCGAAGTCCGCGACTACGCCTTCGATCGCGT
Organism: uncultured Polyangiaceae bacterium; assembly: GCA_947259605.1. GTDB lineage: Bacteria > Myxococcota_A > Polyangia > Polyangiales > Houyiibacteriaceae > SG8-38. The sequence continues at coordinate 884 of CAMYMX010000064.1, forward strand.
CGGAGACATCCGTAGCCGTGCCGCAATCCCCCGGCTTTGGCCCCTCGTCGAGCGCCAGGGATGTACGGCGAGCTCCTGCACGGCGTCCGACAAGCTCGCCAAGCGCCTGCGTTGGCGCGCGGGCGAGCTGGTTCTTTCCCTGGGTGGCTCCTCGACCATCGAGTCTTTTTCTCAACGATTACCATCACCTGCGGGAGTTCAATACGAGCCCGAAGAGCTCGAAGGCTACGCCACGAGGATGAGCCAGATGACACCTCCGCCCACATCCACGGTCATGGCTCTGCTCAATTCGCCGCGGTGGTGGAATCGTGTGGTCGCATTGCGCTATCTTGAACGCAGAGGTGGGGAAGCAGATGTCCCCGCGATGCAGCGGTTGATGTCGGATGATGACGCAGTGACGGGGCAGGGTTGGTCGGAGCTGAATCCACCCGTGACAAAGGTGGGCCAGGTTGCCGACGCGGCTATCAACGCGCTTCGAACCCGTGAGCAAGGCGACAAAAAAGTGAGTAGTCGAAGCGATGGCTGATCAAGGCGACAGGAAAACGGTGCGAGCCTTTCAGTGCCGCGATTATCTTTTTGAGATCTTCGATCATCTGAGCAAGGAGCATCAGTGTTCGGTCGACTACCTGATCAACGAAGCCATGCGTGAGTACGCACGCGCGCGCGAGCAGACGGTCACCTCGGTCGGCGCCGAATCTCAGGATCTCGTGGGCTCCGCGCTTGGCGGTGCCTCACCCGTCGGCGCACAATCTTTCGATTCTCGCGATACTCGGTCGAGGCCAATGTTGACTCCGGTGCCATCTCGTCGGCCGACCGTGCAGCCAGCGGTCAACCCGCTTCAAGCGGTGACCGTGCCGCCGCCACTCCCCGGTCGCCGTCCGTCGGACCTGGCGAGCCGCCGAGTTCTAATGCTTCAGTTCAACGGCGAGTCATTTCGCGTCGACAAAGACGAGTTCATCATCGGACGAGGTGTGCGAACTACCGATCTCGCGATTCGAGATGGTAATATTTCACGCAAGCACGCCGCGGTCGTGTTCCACGACGGTGCGTACTTCATGAAAGACTTGGGCAGCACGAATGGAATCGAGTTCGCGGGTCAACGTGTCGAATCCAAGCGCATCGAAGAAGGCGACGTCTATCGCATCTGCGATTACGAGTTTCGCTTCTCGTATCAATGAGTCCAGTTGGGCGCGCTCCTTGTGCGCCGCTTTCATGCTGCTGGGACTCGTCGGCGCCCTTCCCGCTGCGTCAGGCCTTGCCGACTCGGTCAGCGACGAATCACAGATCGCGGCTCTCGTGCGCCGACTGAACCAGCTCCAAGCACGCGATGACGCCAAGTATGTCAAAGGCGCGCTCGAGCAAGCGCGTCTGGCCTTGCTGCGCGCTTCCACCTCACCCGAAGATGCGAACGCAGCGTCGAGGGCGAGAAGGATCGCCGATGCGGCCTTGGTGTTGGCGGGCCGGCAGCTTGCGCGTCGCAAATCCCAAGCCGAGCTCTTTGCGACGCAACGCCGCCTGACTGCGATACGTGAACGCGCCAACGCGCAGCGACGTGTGCTCGAGGCGCTCATGAGAGATCGCGCATCGCTAGCACGGAGCGGAGAGCACCCATGATGCCAGGTCCGGCGCCCCTCCTGTTTGTGATCGCGATCGCGGCCTGCGCGGGGTCGCAGTCGGCACGCAAGCCGGATGTGCTGTTTGCCACGCCGGAAGCGGAGCTCGCACGCGAGCACGCACCCGATCTCCACGCTCGGGCAGAGTCGGCATGGGCCCATGCAAGTGATGCGCAACGTCGTAAAGACGAGCAGGCTGCAGATGACTATCGGACGGAGTCGCGGCTGTTGTTGGTAGCGGCCGTTGCGGAAGCCGAGCGGATCCAGTTGGATCGTCGGCGTACGGAGCTTCAAGGTGAGGAAGAGCGTTGGGCAAAGCAGCTTGCTCGCGATCAGGAAGCCTCTGCCGCCGTCGCCCGCGACATCTCCCGTCATGAGGCCAATGCGATTGCGCTTCGTGAAGCCGAGCGGCTCGCGGCGTTGACCGAATCGACCACCGTGAGCGCCGCGACGCTCGATGCGGTGCTCACTCGGGTCCGGCTCAACCTCGCGCTTGCAGAGGCACTCGGTGCCACCGGCGAGCAACTCCTTCCGCTTCGCGAGCGTGCGGATTTCGTCACACGCAAGCGTCCCAACTCCGCCAGAATCGCGGAGTCGCTGTTGCGCGATAGCGAGATCCTAGTCGGACAAACGCGCGCGGACTGGCCCGAGCCACGCCCCGGCGCGTCGACGGCCCTCGTCGAAACGGCTTCGGTCACGGGCTTTGCTGCCGACCGACTTGGGAGCGCCGTCCTGATTCGGTCGGAGCGCTTCTTTGGCTCGAACGGTCAGGTATCGAACGCCACCGTCAGACGGTTCATCGGGCTTCTGGAGGCCTTTCCCCATGGCCCGGTTGCCTGCCAGGTCGCGGTGCCCGAGCTGAGCAGCCGCGTCTGGCCGCGGCGGGTCGCACAGCTGGTCGAGCGCTTCGGCCGCATGGAGGATCCCGAACGGGTGTCTACCAGCATGGTCGCAACCGAGTCCCTGGGTGCGGGGACGGTTCAGTGCACCTTCGCAGCCTATCGAGAGCCTTGACCGGCTGCGCGCTCGTCAGTCGAGCATACGGAACGAATCTTGCGCCGCGGCCTTAGTCCGATCGACGCTCGGTACCTGCTCGCGCCGAGCCGGTGGCGGAAGCTCCATAATCGAGATGCGCGTCGTGTTGCTGCCCACCTCGAGGATCGAGACGTCGACCTTGGTCGGGTTAACCTCTGCGCCACGAACGCTTGCGCGCTTATAGACCGCACCCTTGCCGCGACGCTCCACGCTGCCCGTGATCATCATGGGCCCGATGTAGGCGAGCACCTTGCCGATCGGGGCGCGGACTCGGTACACGTGCAGCAGCCCCTCTTCGCGATAGAGCTCGGCGCCGTGTGGAAGGCGGATGCCCACGATGTAGTCGTCCGACGGGAGAAGACGCCCCTCTGCATCGAAACGGCGAGAGCTCGTGCTGCGCGTCGCGGATTCGGCCTTGGCCTGCTCCTGCGCCGCCTCGCTGGGGCCGCTTTGCCCCTCTTGCGCCGGCTTCGAGCGGCAGCCGGCGAGCGTCAGCAAGAGAGTGAAGACGAGGAGCGGGGAGCCGTGCATCGGTTTTAGAGGTATCACTGTGCCACCGATCATTCCAGGGTGTCGGCCATGCCCGAGACGACCGTGAACGTTTCGGGCGGTTGAATCCCCTGCTCGAGGATGTTGATCGCGAGCTGGTTGGGCGGTACGTCGTCCGAACCACTGAGGTGGCCCATCAGCTTGTTCACGCGACCGCTCGTCGCAACGGGCATCTGAAGGGTCGGCGTGCTGCCGTCGAAGGGATCGACGATGGGGACGCTTGTCGTCGTGACGCAGACCGGCGCTTCGGCGACCTGCAGGCCGACGAGCAAGGCGTTCTTGAGCTGCGGGAGGTCGTTCTGATCGAGGACGAAAGTGGGATTCGAGAGGCTATCGAAGAGTAGGGGCACCGGGGTTCCTGCGCTCAACGGGTCATCCAAGTAGTTCAGTCCGAAGATGCGGCTCCCGCCAAACGGACAGGCGTCGATCGCAGTGCCGTTCGCGGACTTGAAAGTCCCGAAGAACACCTGACCGGCAAAGAGCTCAATCGGCCCGGTCAGCTGCTCGCCAGCGTCCAGCTCGATTTCCCAGTTCAGCCGGCCCTCCACGGTGTCAACGGTGCCGCTCAGGCCGAAGGTGAGATCCTCCCTGATCGAGACCACCTTGTTGATTGAGGTGGAATCGTCGAGTACGTCGATGTTGCCCGTTCCGGTCAGGATGACGACCCTACCCCGCGGGTCGCTCGTCAGCGCAAGCGGGTAGAAGGTCGGCTCGGCTACATCCGAGGCCTCGTCGTAGTACAGGTCGTGGAGCGCCACCGCGTTCCAGTCGGCCGGCTCGGTCGACGACAGATCGACCCGCCAAAGCACGCCATCGGCGTCCACCGTGTACGCGGCGCTGGCCACCGTGCCGGTATCGCCTCGGTAGACGGAAACCGCGCCGGTCAGCGGAGCAAGGAAGGTGTCTTGGTCAAGCTTCTCGATGAGCGTGCCGGTCACCAAGTCGATGAAGTAGAGCATCCGGCCGTGCTTCACCCGCGCTGGAACGGTCGACTCGTCTCGCCATTCGCGTCGATTTGCACGGGGGCTAATCGAGCTACCGTCTGCGTCCACCATGTCTCGGGGGAGCTGCGGACCCACCGGAATTGCAACCGAGCTGCTGTTTTCGACGCCCTGTCCGCCTGGAAGGAGGATCACGCCGCGGGATTGCCTCGTGAGGAAAGCCGGTCCGCCGGTTCCGTCGTCGCCACCCTCGACGAAGATCTGCGCGGCAGTGGGCTGCCCGTAGGTGTCGCCGAGGTTCGGATGGGTGAACTGCCAGAGAAACTCGGGCTTGCAAGGGTTGGTGACGTCGAGCGCCACCATGCCGTTGCCGCCGTTTCGGAAGCTGAGAAACAAAACAGTGCGCCAGACGTTCGTTGCCCCGCCCTGATTCGACGCGAACGGCCGCACGTCATAGAGGTTGCGGATCTGAATGCTTCCGTCGCCGTACCATTGCTTGCTGCCGCCGGCGAGCATGTCGTCGAGATCATCGAGGAACATCGGAGCGATGAAACCCCAGAGCTCGGTACCGGCGACCTTGTTGTCGGCACAGGCAAACTCATCGAGGTTATTGCCGGCCGTGAAGGCGCCGCCCACATAGTCATCGGCAAGGAACGCATGGATGACGCCGTCATTCGACGACGCGTAGATCACGCGAGGACGTTCGCTGAGCTGCCAGCCATCAGCCGACAGATCTTCCAGCGGGTCAGGGCTCAGCTGGTACCCGAAACCCAGTCGCCAGTCGTTGAACGAGCTGTCATCGATGTCATCGACGAGAGGGCCCACGATGGCCGGCGTCGAATGGTAGATGTCCCCGAGGCGTTCGTCTTCACGCCCGCTTCCCGGCGCGCCGTGAACCCATTCGACCACCGTGTCTCGAAACGCGGTGTCGGTACTGCCCACGCCCAAGAGGTATTCAGGATCGACGGCCCTGCTGAATTCGCCGACGCGTTGGTCGATGATTGCCGAACCGACGCCGGGCAGGTCTAAGCCGGCCGTCGTGAGCTTGTCCCGTCCACTGCCCGTGAGGTGCGAATTGATGTCCGCTGGATCATCGGGCAGCACCGTCCAGAGGTTTCGCGGGAAGCCCCCGGTGAAGTTGACCTTCGAGGACGAGCCTCCCCAGGGCTCCACGCCAGACGGGGCCGAGCTCTGCCCGTTCAGGACTTCGTGGAAACGATCTTTGTCTTCGACGTCTTGAGGTTCGGGCAAGCCGCCCACGCACAAGAAGCGCCTGCGCTCCAAGACGCCGTCCCAGGGGTCGGTCGAGTCTAAAGGCGCATTGAACCCCGAGATGAACTCCGACTCGATGAGGCCTGGCGAGGCGCCGGTGAGCACGGGCGCGGTTCGGCTGGTCGCGCCGGCGTTTTGCTCGTTGAAAATGAAGCTCAATGCGCTGACGAGCTCGGCGCGATCGGCGACCAGGAAGGCCTCAGTGATGTCGCCCGTCGGGTCACCCACCGAAGCGATGTCGTCTAGGAGCGCCTTGACGGCGGCGACCTTCGCGGCGTCTCCATCGAGCGCGAAGCCAATGACGTAGAATTTGTTCAAATCATCCGACGTGACCATCGCCGCCACCGTGTCGGCGACCAGCTCGTAGGGACAGCCAATCTCAGTTGGAGGCTCGTCTTGGCAGTTGACCGGGTTGCCTCGCATGTCGCCGTTGGGGAAACCGTCGGTTATCAGGACGGCGCTTCGCGGGCGGCAGCCGTAGTACGGATCGCCAGGACCTGGATCGGCCGTCTTCTCGATGATGTCCGGGTCGGTTTGAAGGAAGTACTGGAGGTCGGTGACGAGCCCGGCCGTGGGGGTCGCGCCATAGGGGCGTAGCGGATTCTTGCCGAGCCCGCTGTCGCCGAGCACCGTCGCCTGAATCGCGGCGTTGGTGGTGGCCATCGAAGCGGTGCTGTCGGCGCCGACGCTGACCAAACCGCCCTCGGGCGCGGAGGCCGAGCGTGCGCCGCTGTTGAGCATGAAGGTCGTCAAGGCCCCTGGGAACGAGTAGGGCGCGTCCGGCCCGTACGAGTACATCCCTTTGGTTCCGGACGACTCGAGCGGAAACGGTGCGAGAAGGAAGTCGGCTTCGCTGACCAGCGGAGGCCTGTCGCTCAGGGTGCCGATCGAGTCGAAGGTCATCAAGGCGAACTTGATCCGCTCGATGTAGGTATCGAGGACGCCGTTCGCGCTCTGCGAGCCGCCATAGGCGGGGATTTCCTGAGGCAGCTGAATGTGCGGCAGGAAGTACCCCTCGTCGTACTCACCCGCGTAGATGCCGCCAATTCGGATGTCGGAATTGCACTCATACGGAGTGAATTCGCCGGTGAGCGCCTGTGCGACGACCGACCAGCGGTTCTGCTCGTAGGTGCCCGCTCCGCAGACGGGAAGGCACTCGAGGCATGCCGGCGTCGAGCAGATGCAGTTTGGCTTGCGCTCCATCGAGCCCGAGGTGTCGACCAGAAGCATCACGTGCGGTCGAATGTCTCGGATGTCGGGGCTCTGCGCCGAAACTCTCGCGCTCTGACCGAAGGAAGCTACGAGTAAGCCAAGCAACGTGATGTACTGCCAAAATCTCATCATGACCCCGAAGAAATGAATGGCCCGCTGATGATGTACCCGCGCATATCTGCGCCCGTTTCGTTCCACTGGCGACCCGCGTCCCCGGCCTCGGGTTCGGCGAAGTCGACGGTCCCGTCTCCTACCTGCGCGCGACCGCGAGCCGTCATGGTCGTGCGCATGTATTTGAATTTAGTGCCACCCTGAGCGGCTGCTCCGGGCGGAAGCCTGTTGACGATGTGCTCGTCATAAAGGTCGACGACGAATGCCGGGGTGTACGCAGAGCCGCCTCCGAAGACGGCATCGGCGTCGACGGGCGGGTTTTTGAAGTTGCCGCTGCCGTCGGGTTCGATCAGCGCGCCAAAGTGCTCCTCGTAAAGCCGGTAGGCTCGACGGTTGCCGGCCAACGGGGGTTCCGGGTAGCAGCTTTTCGGGGTGCCGACACACACAAAGAGCTTGGCGTCGGTGTCGCCTCGGGTCTGCACGATGTCGCGGACGGCCTGCGGGCCGAAGATGTCGAACCACTCGAGCGCGCCAATCAGCGCGGAGCGGGCGGCGTACCGGGTTTGCAGCTGCTGGCGGGCAAAGCCTGTGCCCCTGACCTCGTGGGACACCGTCGTGGCCGAGAAGAGCGCGCTCGCGGTGCCGACCATCACGATCATCAGGACGACGAAAAGCACGGCGCCTTCTTGATTGCGGGGATGCTTCATCAGAGGTTCCTCCTTGCCACGCTCATCACGGGAATCTCGATGCGAAGGTGGCGCACTCGCGCGGAGCCTTTTTCATTCGGATTCACCTCGAAGCGCGTGTTCGCGTCATTCACACCGGAGTAGGGAATCGAGGGGTCCTCGAGCGGGCTGCGAATTCCCAAGGTGACGAGAACCGAGCGAACCTGTTCGGGGTTGTCGTTGATCACCGTGGGATCCGTCTCCGCTTCAATCAGCGGCGCCTGCGTCGTTCCGGACCTACGGTCGACGAGGAACGAGACTTCGAAGTTGCTGACGAACTCGGCGAGCACCTGCGTCGTGTTGGGCCGCACCGTCCCGTCCGCCGGATTCAAGATGCGTCGCACCAGCATGACGTTCCGCTTCTCTCGAAGCGCCTCTTCGCGAGCATTTTCGAAATCATCGGTGATCAAGGGGTTCGTGCCCTCGAGGTCGAAGAAGAACAGCTCTCCGAAATCCATGAAGTTGCCACCGACCGACGCGGCATCGAACGGGTCGACGAGCGCATACTCGACCCATTGCAGCGGAGCGACGGTCGAGCCCCCGCCTGCTCCGGGGAGACAGGCGGTGGCGACCGGTAGCGCCGGGCTGACGACGAGGCGCACTTGATTCTGGACGTTATCGGCTTTGTCAAAGAGGGTTCGAAAGAAGTGATACCCCTCGGGCGATTCGATGTGGAGGACCGAGCTGGTCTGGAACGCACGCGCCCCTTTTTGGCCGATGCCTTTCCAGCTCGCCGCCTCGCCGCCCCAGGCCGCATCCCAGCCGAGAGTGCCCTCGAGGTAGTTCGGCACGGCGCCGGTGAACGGACCTTCGGCTTGGCCCCAGGCGAAGGTCCGGCGGTACGCCTGATTGCCGGTTTGTAAGATGATGGTCCTCCCATCGGAGCTCACGGAATCGACGAGGAGCTGGTCGGTGAGGTAGAGGCTGGTCAGAATGCGAAGGCGGTCGGCGCCGACTCGCGGCGCGTTGTCGCCGGCCGGGTCGAGGACCGCCAGGTCCGCGTCCGGGTAGTACTGAAAGGCACCCATGGTGACGTTGCCGCCGCCGAGCCTGGGGAGGTCAGGCATGCCGGCCTCACAGCGGGACTCGCTCCGGGCGTTCGGCGAGCCAAAGAGGCCCGCGCGGGAAATATCGCGGCGAAGCTCCATGATTGCCGCCCGCGATGCGCCTTGCGAAGTCGCGGTTCGCTGTTCTTGGTAAAACTGTTCACTCATCGCCGCCCCAAGGCTGTAGACCGAGGTGACCGCGGTCAGGCCTACGACCATCGCGACCATGAGCTCGATGAGAGTGAATCCGCTCTTTCTCACGTTCCTTCCCTCCTCAGCCAGGTCACGACGGTCGACGCAAACACCACATCGATATTCGGCGGCAGGTTCGCCGTGTTGAGGCCCCAACTGTCCGCAGCGGCAGCGCCGCAATCCGCCCCGCGAAACGCGCTGCTGTCCACCCAGTTCGGGTGCGACGCGCCCCCGGGCATATAACCCTCGCGGTACCAGAACGTCCGGATGTCGACCCGGGCCGAGCTTCCCTGCCGGAGCCAACTCAGTCGCAGGTTGGTGCAGTATTTCGCTGGATTGGGATTGCCGGTGATGACGTCCCCACCGAAGAAGTCGAAATCGTAGGATTCTCCCGGTGGCGGCGTAGGCCTGAACCAGTTCGTGGCCAAGGCCGTCCCGGCCAGCCCCGATAGGTGATACGTCCCGGCCAGAGAGCTGCTGTTGAGACCCCGCTCCGTCCAGGAGAGGGCATCGCGCTCGACGCGCTCGACCCAGCGTTCGGTGATCGCCAACGCCGTGTTCATCTCGAGAGCCGCCCGGTTTGCCTCACCCACGCCCTGGTGCATGGCCAGGATGCCCAGCGAGCCGACGGTCATGATGCCGATGGCGATCATGACCTCGATCAAAGTGAAAGCCGCTCGTGTTTTCTTGTCGAGGTGGTTCATCGAAGTATCCGTGGTGTTCCCGTCCCGGACGGAACCAAAACTTTGCGCGTGACGCCGACCACGTGGCCGTCGACTTGGCGATAGACCAAGAACCCGAACCCGGACTGCACGGGATCGACCTGCCAGTTCGAGAACAGGATCGAGTCGATGAACACCTGGTTGTTCGAGCCCGCCTCGTAGCAGAACGTGGCGTAGTTGTGCCCGTCCACCCGAATGAGATCGTTGTCGCCAGGGTCTGAATCGTAGGTGTCGGGGTACACGCTATCGACGCAGCGCCAGTTGGCGCCGCAGTCCATATCGGCGAGCACCGTGCCGCCCGCGTTCTCGAAGCTGGTCAACGCGCAGCCACCGCTGGTGCCGCGCAGGGTCTCGAAGGCGTACGGATCGGCAAGGAAAGTGTTCCCGTCGTTTTCGTAGACCACCTGGTGCGCGCGGCCGTAGGCCATCGACATGTAGCGAGCGCGTTGGAACAAGGCCGCTACTTCCCGGGCGACCATCGCGACACGCCGATCGGCAAAACCGTCGCCGATGTTCGGCAGGGCAGCGCTTACCAGCACGCCCATGACCGCCAAGACGACCATGAGCTCCACCAGCGTCAGCCCCTCGCGCCGATTTCTATGATTTCCATCCACGTCCGCTATAGATGCAACTCCCGTACCGAAGTGAGAGCCCAGCTAACTAGTTGAAATCAAACAAAACCGGCCAGCCCCAAACCGCCACAGCTATAAACAACCTGCACCCCCTATGAAAAGAATGCAGACCAATGCCCCAAGCCCTGGCCCTCCCAGCAACGCGCCACGCGCGGCTTAAGAGGACTCGCGTGTGACTGGAATATGGCAAAGCGAAGCGTACGTCAGTCCGCGTAGCTGCCAGATTCCAGCCGCAGTACGCAGGCCCCGCCAGGGGCCGAGTACACCGTCGGTTCGATGTCCCCGTAGATACGCGAGTCGCGTTTACAAAGGACGCGGTGCGGA
>CAMYMX010000065.1 GCA_947259605.1 uncultured Polyangiaceae bacterium
GACCGAGATCGTCTTCCGCTACGAAGGCACCGTCGACAAGTTCATCGGGGATTCCGTGATGGCCATCTGGGGCGCGCCCCAGCTCCAACCAGACCACGCCGCCCGAGCGATCGCTGCCGCCGAAGACATGATGCGTTGGCTCGAGGCGGGCAATCAGGGCTGGCGGGAGAAGTTCGGCGTGACCGTCGAGTTGGCGATTGGGATCAACTCGGGGCACGCAGTCGTCGGCAACGTGGGTTCCGAAACCCGAATGCAGTACACGGCGATCGGAGATGTCGTCAATGTCGCGGCCCGGCTGGAATCCATCGCTCGACCGCAGCAGATTCTGGTTACACACGCCACGAAAGTCTCCGCCGGCGACGATTTCGAGTACTCCTCGCTGGGGCCCAGGCAGCTCGTTGGCCGCCGGGACCCCGTCAAGCTCTTCGAGGTACGGGTATGAACCGAGGAGATCTTGCGCCGGGCACCGTCATCGCCAACCGATTCGTGATCGAACGCCAGATCGGTTCGGGCGGGATGGGAACGGTCTACGCCGCGAAGCAACCAGGGCTCGAGCGCTCGGTCGCGATCAAAGTAATCGCGCCGGAAGACGCCGCGAAACCAATGGCCCGGCGTCGCTTTGAACGCGAGGCCCGCGTGGCGGCCGCGTTGAGGCACCCGAATGCGGTCGAAATCTACGACTTTGGAACCCACGAAGACACGATGTACCTCGCGATGGAGCTTCTCGATGGCCTGAGCCTTCGTTCGCTGGTCGACATCGATCTCCCGCCGCTCAGCCCGCGCCGTGCCTGTCAAATTGCCACGGATGTAGCCAGCGTCCTTGCTTCGGCTGCGTCCATCGGCTTGATTCACCGCGACCTCAAGCCGGAGAACATCATTTTGGACCGCACCCAAGACGGCGAGCGAACCGTGGTCGTTGATTTCGGGCTTGCGTACATACTGGAAAGCGAACAATCGGGGCGGCTGACGCGCGTCGGAGAAGGGCTCGGCACGCCCGACTACTTGTCTCCGGAGCAAGCGCGAGGCGTCAACCTCTCCCCCGCCTGCGACATCTATTCGCTCGGTTGCATGCTCTACGAGATGTTGACCTCGAAGCCGCCTTTCGACGGAAAGCACGCTGTCGTCCTTTCGCAGCACCTGTTCGTCGCCCCGGTTTCGATTCGCGATCGCGCTCCGGAAATTCAGATCCCAAGCGCGCTCGACGAGCTCATCCTCGCCATGCTGGCCAAGTCGCCTGCGGACCGCCCGTCTTCACAAGCGGTCTTCGAGACGCTGCGCCTACTCGACCCAAACGCGCCTGAGCGAAAGGGGCAAACGACCGGTGACCGGCTGCATGGCCGACCGGCGCGCATGGTGTCAGCGCCCCCCGTCGAAGATGAAGGTGTCACGATGGATGGGGATGCGTGGTTTGGTTCCGATATCAAGGTCGCGGTGTGCGGTGACGTCGAGGCAGAGCTGGCGCTGGGGCTTGCGGCCAATGGGATCGAGGCTGTGGCGATCGGCGCCGAGCCGGAGAGCATCCCGTTGGGTTTCTTGGCTGTGTTTGCGCCGGGCGCCACGGCCGGGCAGGTCATCGCCCTGGCCGAAACTGGGCTTCCCGTGGTGAGTGACGCAGACCCCGGAGATATCGAACGGCTCGCGGACATGCTGCGGGCGGGTGCATCGGAAGTCGTGATTCACCCGTGCCCGCCCGAGGAGATCGCTCGGAAGGTCTGGCGCGCGGTCCGAAAGGGGTAAGGAGGGAACGTTGCCTAGGTTCATCGCAATCATGACCATGTTCGGTATCGTCGCCGGCACTCAATCCCTGGCGGCCGCCCAGGCTGCGGAGCCTCCGGAGACCTACGAATACCGGATCCAGCCGGGAGACACCTGCGCGGGCATCGCCGAGCGCTTGTTCGGCAACAAGCGACGCTGGGATCTCATCCACGAGCACAACCCGAACATGGGTCCTACTCCGCACCGTTTGGTTCCGGGCCAGGTCCTGATCATGCCGCGGCTCGAGCAGGGCCCCGACGCGAGGCTCACCGACGTGCAGCGCACCGTCCAGGCGCGCGCGCCGCAAGACCCCGACTGGGAACGCGCACGGCAAGGGAAAGAGCTTTACCGCGGATGGCGCGTCAATACGCTGGAGAGAGCGTCCGCGGACGTGACGTTTCAGGACGGCTCTCTGGTCCAGATGAGGCAAAACACCCTCATCATCATCTACGGAGGCGTGTACCGTGACGCTCGGCGAAAAACCACGGAAGCCAGCTTGGAGCGTGGCACCCTCCGAAGCCGCTTGAGCGAGTTTCGTTTGGAGGTGAAGACGCCCACTGCCCAGGCCGGTCTCGACGGAGGAAGCTCCGTTCTCAGCGTCGATGATGAGGGCACAAGCCTTCTTTCGAATCACGAAGGCGGTGAGGCCCAGTTCAAGGTGGCGACGGGCGAAGCGGTCCGCGTGAAACCCGGTTTCGGCTCCAAAGTACCCAAGGGCATCCCGCGCCCGAGCAAGCCGAAACCCCTGCCCCCGACACCCACTTGGAACAGCGGGCTCGAGGAGATCTTCTCGGGCATTCGCACTGAGGGAGGCACCGTGCGTGGTGCGTGGAGCTCGGTCGTCGCGGCCACGTCGTATCGCGTCGAGATCGCCAAAGACCGCGAGGGTGGCGAAGTCGTCGTGGCGACGACGGTACCTCGCTCGGTCACGAGCTTTGAGATTCATCGACTGCCCGAAGGGATCTACTTTGCGCGCGTCTCGACCATCGACGGTGAGGGATTCGAAAGCCCGCAATCTTCCGCGCATGCGATGAACGTGCACTTGGTCCAGCTCGAGCTTCCGGGCCAAGACGCCAACGAAAGCGCAGTCGCAGCGCTCGCTGACTCGAACCAAGCGCCCCTGCCGGCCCGTGTGCTTCCAGGCACCAAAGTCATCTCCCCCAGTGGATTTCGCTGCGGCACCGAAAGCCATGACAAGGCTGCATCGTTCGAATTGGCCGAGGCTGGCGTCTATGAAGTGGTCTGCACAGGCAACGATGGCGCCGCTGCGCCCCCGGTCGAAGTCGCCGTCGTGGCGCCCGTCTTGGAAGTCCTCGAACCGGAGACGAACGAGCCGCTCGTTCGAGACGACGATCCCAGGCGCGTGAGGGTGGCCGTGCAAAGCGAGCTCCCTCTCCCCGACGACACTCGTTTTCGAGCCGCCGATGGGCTCGTTCTCGATGAAATTTCCAGCAGCGGGAACACGACCACGATGGACCTCGGCGCGACAAAGGAAAGCCCTGACTCGCTCGAGCTCGAGCTGGCAGCCGGACCGGCCGACAACGCAGCGGTGATTGCGTCCCTCCGATTCGACGTGATCGAATCCGAGCGACTGGATTTTGCGCCGAACGAAGCCCTTGGCCTGATGCTCACGCCGAACGTTCTCGGGCTGACGAACGACCGGCGGGAAGGCTCAGGCCCGTTTGCAACGATCGCATATCTTGGCGACCCGAAATCGAACAACGGCAAATGGCGGCTGAGCCTCGGCGGCGAGATCGCGCCGGTTCGACGCGCTCGCATCGGCATCGCCATCCCCGTCGATGTGCACCGTTCCGGCGTTTCGCCTGTGCCCGTCCGGGACGAAGGGATTCTGGTCTGGGGCGGCTACCGCATCTTCATGCGCCGCGACTTCTCGCTCTACACGGAGCTCGGCATTTGGTTCCCAAGTGCGGAGGAAAGCAGGAGCGTCGTGCGTACTCGATTTGCGCCCGCGATTGAAGGCTCTTACTTGCTCGTCGATCGCATTCTGTTTCGCAGCCGCCAAGGGGCGATACTCGAAACCTCGTCCGGCGGTCCGTTGCTCTGGGCTTCTGCCTACGGCATCGACATCAAGCTCGTTCGTCTGCTGTCGATCAGCGCGGAGCTCGACGTGGTGCTTGGCAAGTCGGGTGGCGACGCCGTCACCGGCGTCGGGGGTGGCCCGGGCCTGAGCGTGTTGGCCGGCCCCGCAGCGATCTACTTCGCGACTCGCTTTGCGGCGACCGACGATTTCGAAGCGTCGAACGGCAAGTACACCTTCACCGGCGGCCTGCGACTCACCTTCGAGTGACGCTTCGCAGCGTTGCGAGCGTCAGGTGGCGGCGGCCGGGCCTTGGTAGCTGTCGCCCCCGAAAGCAAGGATGGGATAGAAGATGAATCCCAAAAAGAATAAACCGAACGCGAATGCAAGGTCGTGACCGAACGACCTCGACAGGTCGAGCGCAACGAGAAAGCCGATGACGACGTTCACCAGCGGAATGAGAAAGAGGATGATCGCTGCCCAACCCGGCTTGCCCGCCTTCTCGAAGATCTTCCAAAGCACCCAGATGAAGAACGCGATGACTGCGAGCTGAATGATCTACGCAAAGAAGCTTCCGTCCCCTCGGTCCATTTCCTACTCTCCTCCCGCGGCCAGCCGGCCGTCTGGGCGAGCGTACCACGATCCGCTTTGGCTCAGCGATGGCCGATCGACGCCTGCAGCGCGCTTGTGTCAAACCCTTCAGGGGCCTTGCCATCTCGCATGTAAAGATAGAGGGCGGCTTGGAAGATGCCCTGGAGCGCCGACTGCGCCAGCGCGATCACCGTGAAATAGATGACGGCGACGACGATGAGCGCCGCGCTTTGAGCCGCAAAGCCGAGCACCAAGAACAGAATGCCCGGTAGTGCCAAGAGAAGGAAGATCAGGCCAAAGCTGAAGTTGCCGATGAGCTGCTCGCCCCAGGTCTTTTTGAGCATGGAAGCCGAGCGCTTGAGCGCGCTCATTGGACCTTCGTTCTCGATGACGAGAATCGGAACCACGAGAAAGCTGGTAAGGGACCAGGCGACGCCCAACAAGCCAGCGACAATCTTGCCAACCAAGTTGGAGCGCTCTTCGATCATCCGAAGCACGAGGCCCACGGTAGCCGCGACGACCGCCCAACCAAGGATCGCGGGCAGCCGAGCCCAGGCTGCACGAAGGCCGTCTGCCACGGTTGGGTCGCCGCCCTCCATTCGAATCTCCGCGCACGCGATGAGACCTGCGTTGAAGAAGATGATCACGAAGTAGTTGCAGCAGTAGAAGAGGAACAAGCCGAGCATGTGCAGGGCCTGTTCTGAGGAAAGTGTCCCGTCGGACCCGCTCAAGGTTTCGACCGTACCCGCCGCCATGCTTTCGCCAGCCGCCTGCCAATCGGTCAGCGCGAGGATCGGTGCGGCAAACGAAGCCAGGACCAGCATGCACCCCAGCGCGGACAGCAGCGGAAACACAAGCAGCTCCTTGTCCTGCTTGAGGACCTCCCACGATGCGCGCATCAACGAAAACGTTCTAGAAAACTTGCCCACGGTGTCCCCCTCTTGCCAGCAGCGGCTGCCCAACAGGATATCGCAAACCGCGCTCCGGCCAAAAACCGGTCCCTTCGCCCGGGGGTTTGGGCTAACCGAAGCGGCCGACGGCGCTCCAATCGGTCTCCAGGACTACGTCGATGGGGATGAGGGGCTTGCGCACTTGGTCGTCCAAGAAGTTGACGACCTAGAGCGGAAAAGTCGGGGCCAACGATTTGGGCGCTTGGCTCATGCCTAGTTGCCCGACCCTATCAAATCGGGTCATCCGGCCAATTTAGCGCCCGGACTCGGAAAAAACGTCAACGGAAAAGCCGCCGTGCCGCCCAGATGGCGATTCCGAAAGTTGCTGCCGCGCCTAGACCAAACAGCAGGCGCGCAAGCGCGTCGTTGACCTCGCTCGGAATGAACGGGAGATAGCGCTCGATGGTCCCTTCCGGAGCATAGAACGTGAGCCAACCGGCGAACGCGGCGAGGCTCAGCAGGAAAATCGTCGCCACCGCGTCGGAGGCTCGGTGGTCGCGTGCAAGTAGCAAGAAACCGAGCAGGACGGACACCGCTCCAAGTCCAAAGACGACCCGCCGCGGCGCCTCGAAAATGACGTAGTCCTCAGGCAGAAGCCCGAGCGAGGCCGCGCAAACGCCAATACCCCCGACCAAGCACAAGAATGCAACGAGCTTCCCCACTGGGAAACAGCATAGCGTATCTAGTCGGCGATCGCGCTACCCCAGTAATTGTAGGAGAGAACGCGGACCCCGGGAATGTACATTCTCTCGTCGACGTCGACGCGGAAACCGCCCGATTGCAGCAAATCGGGGATGTCCCGATTGACGTTGCAGCCTCCGGAAAACATGCGCCAGGCCGGATTGATTCGATTCTGCCACTTCTGAACAGCCTCGTCTGGGGCTAAGCCGTGCTCGCAGAAAAGCAACTTGCCGCCGGGGCGCAGAACGCGATGCATTCCATGAAGCGCCCGGCGCGCGTCAGGAATCGTACAAAGCGTGTAGGTCACCACCACCGTGTCGACGCTGTTCGTGTCGAGGGGGATCTCCTCGCCGGGGAGGTCGATGACTTCGATCTCGAGATCGGCGCCATCGAAGTTCTTACGCGCGAGCTGGCGCATCCCTTCCGAAGGTTCGAGGCCCCAGACTTTGCGAACCTTGTTGCGATCGTAAAAACCGAGGTTCAGGCCGCTTCCCATTCCGATTTCGAGAACCTCGCCCTCCGCAAGCGGGACGACTTTCTCCCGCTGCTTCATGTTGGGCTTGGACGAGCAAGCGATGTTGATAGCTCGAGGGAGGATGTGGCGATCGTAGAAACCCATCTGGCCGGGGGTGTACCAGCTCGAGGGGGTCTACGCCCGCGCCCCGCCCGGGCCTGCCCTCATCTCACCGAAGGGGGCGGAAAATTTACATATTCGTCGACCAGCAGCTCGGCGAGCTCGCGGTTCGGAGGGCGTTCGTTTTGGATGCGGCCGCGCTTCTTCAGGTCGGCGCAGAGCGTGTCGATCACGGTGTTGATGTTCAAGTCGTTCGTCCGGTTTCGCCAGGCGCCGCGCTGGGCCTCATTCCTGAAGCAATAGGCCTTCCACGAGATCGAGAAACGCATGTCTTCCCATCGATAACGGTCGACTTGCTCGTCTCCGTCGCGCACGACCCAGTTGCCGTCGCCTTCGGGGTAGAGGCGCATGCGGGGAAGAAGTTTCGGAATGGGCCGCTCGATCTCCATCACGCGATCGACACCGTGAAATACGCTATCGGTGTCCATGATGACCGCCGTGTTGAAGTGCACGTCATAGGCTCGCGCCGCACCGTCGATGCCATCGGGGTAGAACGCAAACTCGCCACCGTTTGTGTCCTGGTACCAGGAAACGGAGGTTGCTATGGGCATGCGATAGTCGTCGAAAAGACCCGAGTGGTGCGCAACGACGATGAGCCACTCCGGGTGACGCTTCCGATTGAGTCCGCGGAACTCCGGGACGTCGGTGTGGATCGCGAGCTCCTGCCCAGGAAGCAAGAGGTTTGCATAGACGATGGCGGGTTCGATGATGGGACGATCGAAAATTTCTCTTGCCGCGGCGATGAGGCGTTCGTTCTGGTACAGCGCCTCGATGCCTGGCGCAAAAATCTCATCCCCGTAGGCGTAGGTCTCGCGAAAATAGTTGGTGCGCGCGACCAGCGTTCCCAGATCGCTGTCGCGCAGGCCCAATCGTCCACCGGTCCGTAGGAAGTTGAAGGCTGCATCGAAGCGCTGCGGCAGCCCCTCTCCGATGCCGTCGTTGAGACCCTCTTCGGAGTACATGCCGTAGCTGCCGAAATCCTCACAGAGCTGAACCAGCGATCGTGCGTGCGCCTCATCGAGAAACGGGTCGAGCTCGACATAGCGATGGAAGAAATGACTTTGCATGGCCGCTGTCACGGTCGTGGTTGCCTTTGTACCATGAGGCAGCGATTGGGACCCGCGCGGTTTCTTCGGGCCGCTGCACTCGCGCGGTTTGGGCTAGCCGAGGACGAGCGGTTTGGGCATGCTCGCCGCATGTCTCTGCATCGACCTTGCCTTGGCATCTGCACCAGCCTCGCACTGCTCGCCTTCGCTTGCACCGAAGCCTCCGAGCCCTGCCCACAGGCACCGGGGCTCATTGGCAATGGAATTGCGCGTTTCGCCCCCTCTTCAGTATCGTGCTCCGCGCTTCCCGCGTCGATGGCGCTGGTCGAACCTCGATTCGTCGAAGGTTCGGTCCCGGCCGATTGGCCCACGCAGCCGACATTCTCCACCGATGGCGGCAGGGTGCGCGCCACGGTCGAGATCGAATCGGGCACCAGCCTGTACGGAACCGGCGAGACCGCGGGGCCGCTATTGCGCAACGGAGCCATCACTGAAACCTGGGCGGAGCAACCGTTCCGCAATCCGCCGCCGATGGGCCTGTCTTCGCTCGAATATGATGACGACTTCCTCAACCTGTATCAGGCGCACCCCTGGGTCTTGGCGGTGCGGGCAGATGGCTCTGCATTCGGCGTGCTCGCCGATACGACTTACCGCGCGAGAATCGATCTGACCGACGGGATCGAGCTCTCGGCTGATGTGGCGTTCCCGGTCATCGTGATCGAAGGCGCGACACCGCAAGAGGTGCTGAAGAAGCTGAGCCAGCTCACTGGCGCCATCGAGCTTCCGCCGCTCTGGTCGCTCGGCTACCAGCAGGCGCGCTGGTCGTACATTCCGGACGCGAAGGTGCGGGAGGTCGCCGACGAGTTCCGCGCCCGCTCGATTCCCTGCGATGTTCTTTGGATCGACATCGACTATATGGACGGCTTTCGCATCTTCACGTTCGACGAGGAGCGGTTCCCAAACCCGAGCGGACTGAACGACTACCTCCATGGAAACGGATTCAAGTCGGTGTGGATTCTCGACCCCGGCGTGAAGCTCGAGCCGGGCTATTTCGTGTACGACGAAGGCCTCGAGGGCGACCACTTCATTCGAAAGCCCGACGATGGGCTCTTCGTCGGGGGAAGTTGGCCCGGCGATTCGGTTTGGCCGGACTACACCAATCCCCAGACCCGGGCCTGGTGGGCAAGCTACATCCCCGACTTTCTCGCCAACGGAATCGACGGCCTCTGGATCGACCTGAACGAGCCTTCGATCGTCATCCCCCCCGGTGTTCCCTTTCCGGAAGACCTTCTGCACGTCGGCGGCGGAGGCCTTCCGCCCGATACGCATGCACGTTACCACAACGCCTATGGCCTTCTGATGTCAGAGGCGACGCTGGACGGCATGAAGACGGCGCGTCCGGAGCGACGCCCGTTCCTGTTGTCCCGTTCCACCTTCCTCGGCGGCCACCGTTACGCCGCCATGTGGACGGGGGACAACTCCGCACGCTGGGACCACCTGCACTGGTCGGTGACGATGACACTCAACATGGGCCTCTCTGGGCAGCCCTTCGCTGGCCCTGACATCGGTGGCTTCTTTGGTTCGCCGAGTCCTTCGCTCTACGCGCACTGGATCGGTGTCGGCGGGTTCTTCCCCTTCAGCCGAACGCACACGATCCAGTTCTCGGCGCCTCAGGACCCCTGGTCTTACGGCCCGGAGGTCGAAGCCATCGCTCGCATGGCGCTCGAGCGCCGCTATCGGATGCTGCCGTATCTCTACACCTTGTTTCGCGAGGCTTCGATCAACGGTTTGCCGGTCTGGCGGCCGGTGTTCTTCGCTGACCCGGCCGACGCATCGCTTCGTGAAGAAGACCATGCTTTTTTGATAGGCTCCGACGTCTTGGTTGAGCCGGTGCTGACCGAAGCCAATCTCCACGCGTTCACAGTCCCGTCCGGAATTTGGCGCGAGCTCACGATCGTCGGCGAGGATCCGTCATCGACCCCCGAGCTCCCGGTGATGAAGCTCCGCGGCGGTGCGATCCTCCCCTTGGGCCGGGTGGTTCAAAGCACGACCGAAGCGCTGCTCGACCCGCTTACTTTGATGGTTTCCCTGGATGCCGAAGGCCGGGCAGAAGGCGTTCTCTACGAAGACGATGGCGAAGGCTACGGCTACGAGGCTGGTGACTACCTGCTCACCACGTACGCCGCCGTGCGGTCGGGTGATCGCGTCGAAATCAGCGTCGCGTCGGAAGAAGGCGATCGCGAAAGGCCAGCACGAATGGTCACTGTGATGGTCATCACTAACAGCGGCAGCTTCCAGGCGAGCGGCGCCGACGGCTCGGTCATCGGCGTTTCGCTCGGCGGAACTCAGGACCCGGAAACGGTGGACGAGGCGCCAGCGAGCCCTCAGCGACAAACAGAAACAGCCCCAGGAGAATCCCCATGAAGCAGATACCCGAATCACATGCCGACATCCTCGAGAAGCCTGCGTTTGCCCACCTGTCGACGCTGATGCCCGACGGGAGCCCGCAGTCGAGCGCCGTCTGGGTCGACACCGACGGACCGACGATCCTGGTCAACACCGCTGAAGGGCGGCTCAAGGATCGTAACGTCCGCCGCGACCCCCGGGTCGCCATCTCCGTCACCGACCCAGAGAACCCCTACCGCTCGCTCATGATTCGTGGCCGCGTCGCAAAGATCACCAACGAAGGCGCGGATGAGCACATCAACCGAATGGCCAAGAAGTACATGGGGGTCGACGAATACCCATTTCGACAACCCGGCGAAGTCCGCGTCCTCTACTTCATCGAGCCCGTGCGCGTCGCCGCGATGGGCTGAACCCGGCGGCAGACTAGTTGCGGGGAAGCTCAGCCCAGAAGATGCCGCGGAAGTCGCCCGCGGCGTATCCCGTCGCTTGGTCGGTCGGGTAGAGCTCACCAAGCTTCGTTTGAAGGTCTGGCGCGAGGGTGGCACCGTGGCAGGTGACGCAGAGCGGCTGCATGAAGATCGGCTCGGCATAGCCGACTGTGTTCTTGTCGATCGCGACGACCGCCGGTTCTCTGCGCTCGGGGTCCGTCTCGTAGACGTCGAGGATCGATTGCATCCAAGGCTTGGCCGCATTGCTCGGGTTACGAAGCCTCCCGCTGGCCCGTCCGACTTTGACGCCACCGAGACTCGCTTCTGCGGCGAGCTTTGGCGCCTCGACTCGGCACGTCGAAATCGCGGCAACGGGTCCGTTCTCCAGCCCGCTGACCAGTGCCCCTTTGAGGCTCTTCTTCAACGGCAGCACCGCCTCGGCGCCAGCTGCCTTCCACTTTGCCTCATTTAACTTCGAGCCCGTGCACGCCGGCACAGCCGCAAGAAGCGATAGGATCAGGGCAGTCCGCAACATAGAGCCAGGTTTGGCCCGTGAAGACAAAGCGATCAAGTCGGCGCAGCAGCGTGCCTGCGGCCGATCGCTACGTTAAGATGTTCTCATGCGATCTTCGTGCCTCGCGCTCTTTGTTGCCTTCGCAGCGCTCTGGCCGGCGGAAGCGCGGGCCCACCTGGGCCTGGACGTTCCCGCGTCGCGCTACGGCCCTGAT
>CAMYMX010000066.1 GCA_947259605.1 uncultured Polyangiaceae bacterium
GTGACCGCTTTGTTCACAGCCGGTGCGGCCTACGTCGCGAGCCAGATCACCGTCGACCACGCCTTGCTCGACCAGTTCGACGAAAGCGACCCCGTCTACACGACCACGCTCTTGATCGAAGAGAAGCTCGCAGGCGTCCGTCCGCTCGAGGTCGTGCTGGTCAGCACCGAAGAAGACCACTTCATGGACCCGCAGATGGTGCAGAAGATCCAGCGCATTCGGAACTGGGCGGCGCTTCGCCCAGAAGTCATCCGAAGCCTGAGCTACGGCGACATGCTTCGAGAATCCTACGCGCTCCTGGCCGATGACCCGACGGTTCGCTCGGAGTTTTTCAAGAGCAAAAAGCAGGTAAAGGGCCTCGTCACGATGATGAGCCAGCGTCAGCCCAGCCCGCTCAGCGAGTGGCTGACCGAAGACGGCAAGAGGGCGCGCATCCAATTCAAGCTGCGCGACGTCGGCGCACAGGCGACGATGCGCTTCCTCGACGTCCTCGAGAACGTCATCGAAGGCAGCCTACGGGGCGACGACACGGTGACGGTGTCGTACACGGGTGAAGCCTACACGGGCTCGCGCGGGCAAGCGGCCGTCGTCAATGACCTGCTCGGAAGCCTGTTCGTCGCTGTCGTGATCATCTTTTTGTTGCTCGCGTTCTTCTTCCGCAGCATTCGGCTCGGCTTGCTGAGCATCCCGCCGAACCTGATCCCCTTGATTGCAACGATGGCCTATATGGTCTGGCGTGAGATCCCTCTGAACGTCTCGACCGTCATCATTTTCTCGATCAGCCTCGGCCTGGCGGTCAACGGCACCATTCACGTTCTGGCACGATTCCGCGAAGAGATGCAGCACGGCATCGGACGCGAAGCCGCGTTGGTACGGGCGGCGCGAGGCACCGGACGTGCCATCGTGATCTCCTGCGTCACCTTGATGGCCGGCTTTTCGGTTCTGCTGTTGAGCTCGTTCGTACCCGTCCGAAACTTCGGCGAGCTCATCGCCATCACGATCGGCGGCTGCCTGGTCGCCACCCTCGTCGTCCTCCCACCACTCCTGCGCGTCGCTGGTGGAAGCGGCGGCGTTCGAGAGACGAACGACTAGCCTTCGATTCGCTCGATGACCGCGGAGGCAAATCCCTCGGTGTCGAGTGTGCCACCGAGGTCCCCCGTCTTTTGACCATCGGCCAAGGCCTGGTTGTAGGCCTCCCGGATTCGCACGGCCGACGCCCGGCAGGTCTCGTCGCCGCGCGTATCGGCGATGTGGTTGAGCATCATCACCGCCGACATGATCAGCGCAAGCGGGTTTGCGACGCCCCTGCCCGCAATGTCGGGCGCCGAGCCGTGAACGGCTTCGAACACCGCGTACTGCTCACCGATGTTCGCGCCCGGGATCACACCCAAGCCTCCGACGAAGCCCGCGCAGAGGTCACTCAGGACGTCGCCATACAGGTTTTCGAGCAAGAGAACGTCGAACTGCGTCGGGTCCTGCACCAACTTCATGCAGCCGGCATCGATAATGACTTCTTGATATTCGATGTCGGTGAATCCCTCTTCCTCTCGAATCTCGCTGGCGCAGCGAATGAACATCCCATCGGTCAGTTTCATGATGTTGGCTTTGTGCATCACGGTGACCTTCTTGCGGCCTCGGTCGCGCGCGTATTGAAACGCCCAGTGGGCAATTCGCCGAGACGCGGCCTCGGTCGCAACCTTGAGGCTCGTGACGACACCTTTGGTGATTTCGTTTTCGATGCCGCTGTAGAGCCCCTCGGTGTTCTCGCGAATCACGACGAGATCGACGTCTTGGTAGCGTGTCTCGATGCCGGGCAGGTTGCGAACGGGACGGACGGCGGCGTAGAGGTCGAGGCGCTTGCGAAGCTGGACATTGACCGAGGTGAAGCCTTTGCCCACCGGCGTCGTACACGGCCCCTTGAGCGCGAGCCCGTGTTCCCGAACCGCGTCGAGCGTCCCCTCGGGCAACACCTCACCGAGCGTCTCGAGCGCAGCCACGCCGGCATGATGCTCGACCCATCGGAGCGGGGCCTCGGCCGCCTGAAGGACGCGGGTTGTCGCTGCCGCTACTTCCGGGCCGATTCCGTCGCCCGGGATGAGAACGATTTGGTGCGTTGTCATGTGCTACTCCCGGCCCAAGAGTAGCGCTTGCCAAACAATCGCCAATGCGCTTCAACAGGAAACATGCCCAAAACTGACTCCGTAGTGCGAGCCATGACCAACGACGGGGCTTTTCGGATCGTCGCCGCCCGTACGACTGACACGGCCCAGGCCGTAATTTCGGCGCAAGAGCTGTCCGGGCTCGCCGCTCAGGATATGGCCGATTTGCTGACCGCAGCGGTGCTCTACCGGGAAACGATGGCGCCCTCGCTCCGCGTGCAGTGCATCGTGCGCTTCGACGACAACGCGGGACAGCTGGTCGCCGACTCGCACCCCGACGGCTGGACCCGCGGGCTCTTCCAAAAAGGCTCCGGAGAAGCCCCCCCCGACATCCGGAAGACGCAAGCGACCCTTCAGATGATGAGAACGCTCCCAAACTCCGAACTGCAACGCGGTGTCGTCCAGCTGCCCGAAGGTGGGAATCTCTCCGAGGGGTTCATGCGTTACATGCAGTTATCGGAGCAAATTGTATCGATGATTTCCCTGGGTTCGGTGGTGGAAGCGCAGCAACCCGCGGCAGGCGGCTACGTTGTGCAACTCCTGCCAGAGGCCGTGGAAGCAGAGGCCGCCATGGAGACCATGACCGAACGGCTCGGAAATTTCGTCGAGATCCGAGATCGCCTGCAGGGCTCCGACAGCTCACCTTCCCAGTTGGTCGAGCAAATCTTCGAGGGCATGCCGTTCACCTGGTTGCACAGCAGCGACATTCGCTTTGGCTGTCACTGCAGTCAGGTCAGAGTGATGACGACGCTCAGCGTCCTGAACCGAACGGACATCCAAGAGCTCGTCGACGAAGGCGAGCCGCTCAGCGTCGGCTGCGACTATTGCGGCACTTCATACACCGTCGAAATCGCCCAACTTCAAGGCCTGCTGAGCGCGAGCTGACCGGTCCTGCTTTCTTGCGGGGATGGGCTCCTCGTGCGCATCCTTCCGCCGATGTCTGCGAACCGAGCTAGAACGTCCGGGGGCGAGATCGTTCGCCGCGCCGGCGTCGTGGCTACGGGCACTCTTTCGTCTCGGATTTTGGGGGCGGTGCGCGACGCGGTCGTCGCTGCGGTCTTTGCATTGGCGGCGACCGACGCGTTCTGGCTCGCCTTTACGATCCCCAACGCCCTTCGCGTCCTTCTCGGCGAGGGCGCGGTCTCGGCAGCGTTCGTTCCGGTGTTCACTGAAGTGCGTGAACGCGAGGGCATGACCCGAGCGAAGGAGTTTTACCGGAACTTGGTAGGAGCCATGGCGGTCGTCCTCTTCTTGGTGACCTTGGTCGGCGTCCTGGGCGCGCCGTGGATCGTCAAAGCCTACGCCTGGGGCTTTCAGCGTGACGATGCACTCTTCGCAACCACGGTGTCGCTGACTCGAATGCTCTTTCCTTACATCTTCCTGATGGGCATTTCCGCGCTGATGATGGGCGCCCTCTTTGCAAGCAAGCGATTTGCCGCGCCGGCCTTCGCGCCTGCGCTCCTCAATATTTCGCTCATCGCCGCTGCGCTGATCCTCGCGCCGATGGTGAGCGAGCTCGGTTGGCCCGCGATCTTTTCGCTAGCGATTGGCGCACTCGTCGGCGGCGGGCTTCAGGTTCTAGCGCAGCTTCCGTCGCTCGGAAAAGAAGGACTGCTCGTCCGCCCGAAGATCGGCTTCAACGACATCTACGTGCGCAAGTGTGCGCGCCTGATGGTCCCGCTACTCGCGGGGCTCGGGGTCTATCAGGTCAACGTCCTGCTCTCGCGACTCTTAGCCTCATTTCTGCCAACTGGAAGCGTAAGCTACCTCTACTATGGCCAACGCTTGGCGGAGATCCCCCAAGGGATGTTCGCACTGGCGATCGCATCGGCCGCCCTGCCGTCCTTGAGCCAGGCGGTTGCGCAGGGCGATGAAGACGAAGCCAAGCGCCTCTTCCGGCACGCATTCCGGCTTTCCCTTTTCGTCGCGATCCCTTCGGCGGTTGCGCTGGCGGTGCTGGCGGAACCGGCGGCCACGGTATTCTTCGGACGCGGACGCTACGACGCTGCGGCCATCCACGAAACCACGCGGTCGCTCGTTTGGCAGGCTGCCGGCATTTGGGCGGTCGCCTCGGTGCGCACCATCGTTCCGATGTTTCACGCACACAACGACACGCGAACTCCGGTGATCGCCAGTGCGCTGAATCTCGTCGCTTTCATGAGCCTCAGCCTGGTTTTGATGGGTCCGATGCAGCATGCGGGCCTCGCCGCCGCCACGACCGCTGCGGCCATCACTCAGCTCGTGGCGCTCCTTTGGCTCCTACGGAGGCGTGCCGGAAATCTCGGCATGTCCGAGGTGACCGCGAGCGTGCTCCGCGTGCTCATCGCGAGCGGAGTCATGGGCCTGGTCGTCTGGGCCTGCGCAAGCCTCGGTCGATGGGAGATGGGCGGCAATGATCCGCGCAACCTCGCCATCTTTGCTGCGACGGTCGTCGCGGGGCTTTTCAGCTACATCACCGTCGTTGCGGCCCTGGGCTCGCCCGAGCTTCGAGACCTGCGAGCGGCGATTCGCCGCCGCGCGCGTGCGTGACCTCCAAGTGGCGCTACAACGCCCGCCATGGACGTGCTCGACGCTGAATTCGTCGCCGGAGCGACCGCGCTCGGGCAGTTGCCTGCGCCGACCTTCGCAGAAGTCGCGTTCGCGGGGCGTTCGAACGTCGGCAAATCGAGCCTGATCAACAATCTCGTCCGCCGCAAGAAGCTCGTCCGCACGAGCAGCGCACCAGGCTGCACGCGCGCGATCAACATTTTTCGCGTCCGCGTCCGGACCAACGACGACGAAGCCCATTTGGATTTGGTCGACTTGCCCGGCTACGGCTATGCCCAGCGCAGCAAGGCAGAACGCCGATCCTGGGGCCCGCTCATCGAGGGGTTCCTTCGCGAGCGGCCGGGGCTTCGAGGCGCCATCGTCATCATCGACATTCGGCGTGGCGCACAGGACGACGACCTGCAGCTGCTCGAGTTCCTCGAGAGCATCGAGGTCACCCCGATTCTCGTCGCGACGAAAGTCGACAAGCTACCGGCCAGCAAGCGAAAGCTCGCCGTGGCGGCCCTCCGGCGCGAGCTCGACCGTCCGCTGATCGGATTCAGCTCGGTCACCGGAGACGGACGGGAAGCGCTGTGGAAGCACATCTTATCGGTGAGCAGCATCAACCAGCCCGACGTGGCTACCCCATCTTGACGTTCTATTCGTCGAGCTCGAGCTTCAAGCTCTCGCCCGGATCACGAAGGCGCAAGTTCGTCGGATCGCCAAGCACCAAGGACGGGTCGGTCAGAGCCTCCTCCGCGGCGGGTGGAGGCGCATCGCCCATGGCCCCGGGCCCCAGCATTCGTTCGATGAAACGCTGAATGTCCGCCCGTTTCTCCGGAGGCACCATTTGCATGGCGGCCGAGAGGTTCTCTTTTGCGCCTTCGTCATCGTCCGCCCCTTGCAGGACCCGCGCAGCTTGAAGCCGGAGCTGCCAGTTGTCGGGATCGAGACTCACCGCACGCTTCATGTTGGCCGCGGCCTTGATCGGATCGTTTGCGGACAAATGATACTGGGCCCAGATCGACCAGAGCAGCGGTGCATCGGGGCTGAGAGCCTCCGCAGCCTCGAGCTCCAGCTTCGCCCGCTCCGGTTCGTCGTTCCCGAGATAGACCGACGCCAACAAGACATGTGCGCGGGCGTAGCGAGGCCAGCGCTCGATGACTTCTCCGACGATGCGGCTCCCCCGATTGAACTCTGCTTCAGCGGCGTCTTTTTGGCCGTTCATCTCGAGAATACTCGCTTGCGCGAGATGGAGCTGCACCATGTTGAGCTGGCGCGGACCGTCCGGTCGAAGCTGGGCCGCGGCTTCGTATTCTTTTACCGCCTGATCGACTCCGCCAGACTCGAGGAGGATCGTCGCGTTCACCCCGCGGAGCGAGGGAGAGATCGGATCGAGAAGGAGTCCGGTCTCGATCATCGGAAGCGCTTTGGTTCCGTCTCCCGAGCGGGCGAAGATGCGCGCCGCCTCGGTCCCCAGCGCAGCCGCCAAAACCTCGGTATCCCGAAGGACTCGAGCCGACGCGGGCTCGACGTTGCCACCTCCCCACGGATCGAGAAAAGCCGACGGCTCGACCGCAGCAGCCGACTCGTAGACCGCCACCACGAAGTAACCCAACATGCCCGAGGGATCGGCGGGCGCACCGGTCCCCCCGAGCTCCCACGCCTCCGCCACCATCGCGTTGACACCGCGCGCACGCAGGAGGGCAGTCATGGCCGTCGCCACCTCGAGCGGGTAGAGGTCCACACGCCCCTGAGCCGCGTCGATCCTCGCGAGAGTCTGATCGGCACCGAGCACCTCGCGCGGAAGTGGCCGTTCGAGCGACCAGCGCGACGAGACTGCCTGCATCTTGGCCGAGATCTCGGCGGCGCCCTCGGGCCAGCCCTCTGCCTCCCCACTCAGCATCATCAGCGACTCGTAGGGACCGACTCGAATTTGATCCCGCTCCAGATATGCGGCGAGCTCCGTCGCTGTCAGTGGCCTTAGAGGCGGGGTCTCCTCGAGCGCCACGGTCGTCGCGACGTACAATCCGTATCCAACCCCCGCACCCACGATCAGGAGCGCAACGATCAGAACCCATGGACGTCTCGCCCGGCCCGTCGCCGCTACTTCCTGCGCCCGCTCGACGCCACCTCTACGCATGCACTGCGGGCAGCGTGGTTTTGTGTCGGCCCCTTCGGGGACGAACTCCTTGTTGCAGTGTGCGCAGAAATAGTTCGAGGACATCGGGCGCGAGCATACGGCTAGGGTGCGGGCTCGTCGACCGGCGGGTCAGGCACGAAACCGCTTCCGTGAAGCCGCGCGAACGCGAACCCGCACTCCTTGGCGCGCCCCTTGCGCCACTCTCGGTCCCATCTCTCGATTTCGCATCGGGTGTCACCGAAGTTGATCTCTAGCTGCGGTTTGGCCTCGTCCGGGTAGGCGCGATCCTCGGATGTCGATGGAAGCGAGCAGCAGTCCAGCGCCCGCAGCTTCCCTACGAGCTTCGAGTAGGCTTCCTTGGACACCGTGCGGCTCACGGTCATCATCGTACCGTCGGGCGACCGCGTCGTCGTGATCAGCTCGCGACTCGCCTCGAGCACGACGTGGGTACTTCGCCGCTCCGTACTGCGGCTGATCACGCTCCAGGAGACGACGACTGCGTCGGGCGCGACCTTCGGCAGTGCGACCTCGTCCTTTGGCTGGCTCGGCTTGCAGCTCAGCAGTATCGCTACGCAGAGGATCCAATTCCGCATTCGTACCACTAGATCACGCTTGCCATGCAAAGTCCACCGCGTGCACCTGAGGTCGGCCGCGTCATACTCCCCCATCGATGGACGATGCTCTCGACTGCCTGGCCTGCGGCGCGTGCTGCCGAACAGGTTCCGACGGCCGCATCTTGATCCCCCCCGAGGACTTGCTGCGCTGGCGAGCGCTCGGCCGCGACGACATCGCAGAGGCCGTACAGCCCGGCCACTTTGGAATGCTCGGGTTTGCAACACGGAACGACGGCTCATGTGTGCACCTGGGGACCGCCGGGAGCGCGAACGCGTGCCAGATCTACGCGATTCGCGGAACGACCTGCCGAGACTTCGAGCGGGGAAGCAAGCAGTGCCTGGAGTTTCGTAAGGACGCTGGATTCTGATGCTGGCGCTGCAAGGGCCGCTCAGCCAGCGAATCGCCGCTACGGCTTGCCATCGCCCGCCGCAGACCGATAACCTGTCGAGAGAGCGACCGTCGTGTTCAATTCCACCGATCTCCTCGATAAGGCGCCACGTCAAAGGTTCGAGCGAATCCTTCTCGCTCGCTGCCGGGCCGGCGAACCCTTTGCCCTGATGTTGGTCAACCTCGACGGGTTCAATGACGTGAGCGCGCGCTTCCGGGCCAATGTGACCGATCTTCTCTTGTTCGAGGTCGGCGCGCGGCTGCGAGAGCAGCTCAAATCAGGCGATCTCGTCACCCGGAGCGGAGACCATCAGTTCGCGGTCTTCGTGCGAGGCGTCGACGAGATGGCAAAGGCAAACCGAATCGCCGAAGATCTCATCGAACGGCTGCAGAGCCCGGTGACGGTCACTGGGACCCGCTTCCGCCTCGACGCCAGCATCGGCATCTCCTTGGGGCCGAAGCAGAGCGGAGAGTGGAAACTCCTCTTGCAGGACACCGACCGGGCCGCCCACGAAGCCAAGACCAAGGGTCGCGGCCGAATCAGCGTCAGCTTCGCCGCCCCCAAGCTGGACGACTGAGGCCTACGCCGGCGCTGGCACCCCGTAAAGTCGATGCTTTGCATCGACCACGGGGCTTTGCTGGCACATCATGCGCTCCGCATGGTGGAGTCCGTTTCAATTCCCGTCACTTCTGGGCGAACGCACAACGCGGCCCTGGCACTCCCAACGACGGGCACGGCGCCCTTCCCCGGCGTCGTGATCATCCACGACATCTATGGATTCAGCGCCGACGTCCAGCGGCACTGCCAACGATTCGCCGACGCCAGGTACGTTGCGATCGCTCCGGACCTTTATCGTGGCCGCAACCCGGCTTGCGTCGTCAAGACGCTCCGGTCGATGACCACCGGCAAGGGCTTTGCCTACGAAGTCATCGAAGCGACGCGCCAGGCCTTGGCCGCAAGAGACGAAGTCGACGCGAAGCGCATCGCGGTCGCAGGGTTTTGCATGGGCGGCGGCTTTGCCCTCCTCGCGGCAGCCGACCAATCGTATGCCGTCGCGGCTCCGTTCTATGGCGCGGTTCCCTACAAAGCTTCCCGCCTCCAGAACCTCTGCCCTACCATCGCGCAGTACGGCGAACTGGACACCGTGTTCTTGCCGCACGCCAAGCGTCTCGCCCGACACCTCGAAGAGCTCGGCGTCGAACACGAAGTCCTCATCTACGAAGACGCCGGCCACTCGTTCATGAATCGACACGAGTTCCGACTCGCCGCGCTGGGCCGCCACACGCCAATTCGCGCCTTCTACGACGCCGACACCGAAGCCAAAGCCTGGTCCAAGCTCCTCGACTTCTTCGCCCGCCACACCGGCAGCTAGGGCGGTTATTCGCTGAAGAGGTTCTCTACGTCGGCCTTGGTGAGGCCCTTGAGGGGGCTGCCTTCGGTGGAGAGGACGTTGCTCACGAGGTCGCGCTTTTTGGCGGAGAGCTCGAGGATCTTTTCCTCGACCGTGCCGGCGGCGATGAGCTTGTAGACGTTGACGTTCTTGGTCTGCCCGATGCGGTGCGCGCGGTCGGTGGCCTGGTCTTCGACGGCAGGGTTCCACCAAGGATCGAAGTGGACGACGGTGTCCGCGCCGGTGAGGTTCAAGCCGGTTCCGCCTGCCTTGAGCGAGATCAGGAACACCGGAACGCTGGTGTCCTCGTTGAAGTGGTCGACCTTTTCGAGGCGGTCTTTGGTCGAGCCGTCCAGGTACTCGTATTGAACGCCGTCGGTGTCGAGCGCACTGCGGATGTGATTGAGCATCTGGACAAACTGGCTGAAGACCAGAACGCGGTGACCGCCGCTGACGGCTTCGTCGACGATCTCGCGAAGGGCGCCGAGCTTGCCGCTGTCGTCCGCGTCGAAGTCGGTGTCCGGAAGCTTCATGAGCCGTGGGTCGCAGGCAACCTGCCGCAAGCGGGTGAGCGCCGCCAGAATTTGAATCTGCGCCTTGCTGACGCCTTTCTTCTCGACCTCGCTGAGGATGCTCTTACGCACCTGCCCAAGGATCTGCTTGTAGAGCTTGGCCTGCTCTTCGGCGAGCGGCACGATCATCTCTTGCTCGATCTTGTCGGGCAGATCTGCCGCGACGTCTCTCTTCAGGCGCCGCATGACGAAAGGCTTGATCGTCGCGCGCAGTCGCTGAGCGGTTTCCATGTCGCCGCGGTCGATCGGACGCGCGATCCGTTCTTCAAATGTCTTGAGCTGCCCGAGAAGCCCAGGCGAGACAAAGTCGAAGATGCTCCAGAGCTCGCTTAGGCGGTTTTCAATCGGTGTGCCCGTCAGAGCCAGCCGCCGCTCACTGCTCAGCTTCTTGGCTGAACGCGCGGTCTGGCTCATCGGGTTCTTGATGTGCTGCGCCTCGTCCAAGATCACGTAGCGAAGGTCCAGCGCCTGCAACAGCTCCTCGTCCCGGCGAAGCAAGGCGTAGCTTGTGATCATCACGTCGGCCTTCTCGAGGTCGGGCGTGCTCTGACTTCGGTTCGGCCCTTGCCACACCACCGTCTTGAGCCCCGGCGCGAACTTGCGGATCTCACGGTCCCAGTTCGGCACGACCGAGGTTGGCGCGACGACCAGGTTGAGCTTGCGCTTGTACTTGCTCTTCGCCCAGAGCAGGAGCGCGATCGTCTGAATCGTCTTACCGAGACCCATGTCGTCGGCGAGGATCCCGCCGCTGTTGAGCTCGTGAAGAAAGACGAGCCAGGCGAAGCCATCTTTTTGGTACGGACGAAGGTCAGCCTTGAGCGTTCTTGGTTTGGCGACGCTCGGAATCTCGTCGATGTCTTCGATTTTCGAGAACAGCGTCTTGGCGGACGCGGACACCTTGGCGTTCTGGACCATCTTCAAGAGGTCCTGGACGCGCCCTGCCTGCGAAAGCGGCAGTTTGTCTTTCATTCCGGCAGTTGCGTAGATCTCGGCCATCCGTGTGAGCACATCGCCTACCTTTTCGGGGTCCACCGGCGCGTAGGTGCCATCTTCGAGCTGCACGAGCCGGCGCCCATGCTCGAGGCAGGCGCGCAGCTCTTCTTCGCGCACCACCGCACCGCCCGATTCGAACTTCATGTCGAGATTCAGCCAGTCGACTCCGCTCGAGACGCGGACCTGCGGGGTCACCGACTCGTTGCGAATCGTCACATCCACCAGGTCGTCGGGAATGAAACGGTCCCAATCCTCGGGAAGCTCGCCGATGCCGTTCGTCCAGAAC
>CAMYMX010000067.1 GCA_947259605.1 uncultured Polyangiaceae bacterium
GGTGGTGATTCTCGAGCCGGCTGGCTGAGCCTCAGCTTTCCGAAAAGCGGACAGTTCCCTTCTCTTAGTCGTCGCAGACTCTAAGCGTGACTTGGGTGTCGGCGCCGCCGATGAGCTTGGTCTGGCAACACAAGCGGACTTTGTCTGGCGTGTCCCCGAAAATGTCCAGCACTTCGAGCTCGAACTCGTCGGCGGTCGATAGGGCCTCGCTGCCCTCTACGACCTCGACCCTGCACGTCCCGCAGGTTGCCGCTCGGCAGGAATAAGGAACGTTTGCGGCGGGGTTCGCGTCGGTGATGTCCATGATCGCTTCGCCCGGCTCGGCGTCGACCTCGAAACCCGAAGGCTCGAATCGTAATCGAATCGTGCTCATGCGGTGATGTGAATGGGGATTTTCGTGAAGCCGCGCGTAAACGCCGACTGGCGCCGCGCGGCCCGATCCCAATCGATTTCGAAGTTCTCACCGATTCGCGTGCCCATCTCTTCAAAGTAGATGCGGATCATCATCCGGGCGACGTGCGCGCCGATACAGAAGTGCGGGCCCTGGGCGAACGACAGGTGCCGGTCGATCTCGCGATGGATGTCGAGCTCATCCGCGTTGTCGCCCCAGTGACGCGGGTCGCGGTTCCCCGAGGCATAGAGGTTGTGGACCTTGCTTCCGGCGGGAATCGTCGTGCCGTGGAGCTCGACGTCTTCCTTGGTCGTGCGCGACAGCCCTTGCACCACGGACTCGATGCGGAGGAACTCCTCGATCGCGTTGGGAATGAGCGACGGGTCCTGCAAGAGCTCCCGATGCTGATCGGGGTAATCGTGAAGGAACTTCATCGAGTTTCCGATCAGGTTCGTCGTGGTGTCGTTTCCGCCGGCGATCATCACGAAACAGAAGCCGAGGATGTCCCAGTCGGTGAGCGTGTCGCCGTCGATCTCCGCTTGAGTCAGCTTGCTGATCATATCGTTGGTCGGATGGGCCCGGCGCGCCTGGCACATGGCGCCGAAGTAGCTGACCAGCCCCTGAACCGCGCCGATCGCTTGCTGAATGTCGAGGGCGAAGTCCGCAGAAGCCGAAGTGATTCCGTCGGACCAAGGGTCGAACTTCTCGCGGTCCTCCGGCGGCACACCGAGGATGTTGGCAACCACCATCGTCGGCAGTGGAGAAGCAATCGCCTGGACCAAATCGACGTCTTCTCCGTCAGCGGACTTCCGCTTCATCGCCTCGACGTGATCGACGACGAACTCTCGAATCGTCGGTTCGAGCTCCTTGACCGTATCGGGCGTGAACGCCTTGGTGATCAAGCGCCGAAGCCGTGTGTGATCCGGGGGGTCCATCATGATGAACGTCGGTGGAATGCCGAGTTGGCTGATTTCGTCTTTGGCTGGTGTCAGCCCCTGGGCAGAGGAGAAGATCTGCGGCTTGCGAAGCGCGCGGAAGATGTCGTCGTACCGAGACAACACATAGAAGTCCATCCGCTCGTTGTAGTGAATCGGGTGCTCATCTCTCAGACGCTCGTAGAACGGATACGGATCGGCGATCAACTCCGGGCTGAACGGATCGTAAATCGGATCGTATTCGATTTCTTCTTCGGTGGATGCCCCGGTATGCATGTCTTAGGTCTCTTCAGAGACTGTCCCTCATTTTGGCTGAAGAGGGTTCTCCGTTGTGCTCGTCGATACGATTACCCCCGCGGGACTCACACTCCCAAAAAAGTGTGTTCAGTCGACGCCGGTCTGAACCAGGCCGGTCGACCAAGTTTGAGGCGGATCGCAGCATTTGTTTCATGTGCCAAACGCACAACGACCGCCGTCGCGAGGAATCCGGGTGCTGATTCGTCGGATTATTTCAGGCCAGTAGGCCGTGTCCAAGGCGAAGAAGGGCTTCCCCGAGTTCATCAGCGCCACCGAGATGTCCCGCTCCGGGTCTGCCCAGGCGAGGATGTTGCTGAGCCCGACATGGCCGAACGCCTTCCCCGCACGGAAGCCGTAGAGCCCGAGCGGCTCGGTGCCGAGCATGAAGCCCATCGAGTACGACATCGGCAAGAGGAGCATTCTGTCCACTCGACCGGGTGTCTGCGCTTGAACCGCTCTGCGCACGGTGGCCTCGGCAAAGAGGCGAGTGTCATCGATCGCACCGCCCGCGAGAAGAAGCTCGAAGAAGAGGCAAATGTCGTTTGGCGTTCCGAAGAGGTTCGCGGAAGGAATGACCCCGGTACGGAATCGCGGATCGTTGGAGAGCTCGATCAACTCTTCTACGGACGCCCCGAGGGACCTCTCGAAGATGTCCTTGATTGGCCAGATCAGCTTAGGGCCAGTGCAGGCATCGATGGCCGCGTCGCTGAGTCGATCTTCGGGCAGTCCGTAGTTGAGGTGGTTCATGCCGAGGGGATCGGAGATTTCTCTGCGGAGAAACTCACGTATGTCGACGCCCGAAACGCGCCGGATGATCTCGGCGAAAATGAAACCACTGGTGACCGCGTGATAGGCAGGAACCGTTCCCGGTCTGTGCCTGGGTTCGAGCTCGTAGATCATCTCCAGGATTCGCGGCAGGTCTTGCAGCATGTCCAAGTCTGCGACCTCGCTGGGCGCAGCTGGAATGCCACCACGATGGGTCAGCAGATCACGAATCGTGATTCGTTCTTTTCGATGGCTCGCGAACTCGGGGATGAAGGTGGCGACCGGTTCATCGACGTGCAGCTGATTGCGCTCGGCCAACAAGTGAATGAGCATCGCGGTGACGGACTTCGAACCGGAAAAGAAATTGAAGAGCGTGCTGGTGGTGGCGGGGACGAGCTCCGCGTCTCTGGGGTCCTTGGGGGAGTTGCCGCGCGCGTGCCCGATGACCCGATCCATGAGCAGTTCACCGCGCCGCCGAATACAGAGGCCGATCGCCGGGTGAAAGCCCGTCTTGTAGAAGTCGACGACGGCGCTCCAAATCGACTCGACGTCGTCTCGCCGCAAGCCAACCGCAGCCGGATCGGTTTCGCCTGGGCCTCGCGAGGTCACCTGATCGGGGTCGAAGGAGCGCACGCGCCTCGACGACAGACCGCGTATTTTCAAGCGTTGCACTCGTCTCTCTCTAGGCCATTAGCCCCCATGAATCTGAATTGATGGCCATTCACAAATCGCATCTTGGTTCGATGAGCGCGAACGATGCCGCCCTAAGCTGGACTCCCTTCGTAGAGCTTCACTTCGGCCTGCATGCCGCGTTCGCCTGGATGCATCGAAAGCTCGGTCACGAAGTCTGGCTCGAAGCCTTCGGAAAGGTTCGGCTCGACGCGTTGGAGGAGCGTTGCGAGGATCATTCGCATTTCCATCATCGCGAACTGCTTGCCGAGGCAGACGCGTGGCCCCGCGGCAAACGGAACGTAGGCGCCGCGGGGAAGGCTCCGCTCGAACTCACGGGTCCAGCGCTCGGGCCGAAACTCCATCGGTTTGTCGTAGTACTTGGAGTTGCGACCCATCGCGATGTGACTGATGGTGATCGTCTGCCCCTTTCTGATCTCATAGCCCTCGATGACCAGGTCTCGCTGCGCTTGACGCGCGTAGGCCCAGACCGACGGTAGAATTCGAAGCGACTCCTTGACCACCATCTCGAGGTAGGGAAGGTCCGGAAGATCTTCGACGTCTGCTCGTCTGCCATGGAGCACGCGCCCGAGCTCCTCGCGCATGTTGGCCGCCTTGTCTGGGTTCTTGGCGAGCAAGTACCAGGTCCAGGTCAGCGCATGCGCCGTGGTCTCATGGCCCGCGAAGATCAATGTCATCGCTTCGTCGCGGAGCTGTTTGTCGGACATGCGGCCCTGCTCATCTTCGGCAAACACCATGTGTGAGAACAGGTCACCGCGGTCTTCTTGGTGGATCAGTCGTTCCTGGTGCACGCGCTCGATGATCTCTTCGATTTTCGCGATGGCGCGCTTCTTCCGCCGGTTCTCCCCCGTAGGCCACCAATCGGGGCGGGGGATCATCTTGTCGGCATCGGTGACCAGGATCTCGCTGATGTCGGCGAGCGCATCACGGATAGTGTCCGAATCCTCCCTACCGATATCGATGTCGAAGAGCGTGTCGGCGACGACCTCGAGCGCAAGGGCGTTGAGCTCGACTCGTATGTCTCTTTGCTCGCCTTCCTTCCAGCGATCGATCATTCGATCGGTAAACTCGACCATCGTCTTCGCATAGGCGTCGACCCGCTTCTTGTGAAAGCCAGGCAGGATGAGCTTGTGCTGGCGCTTCCAGGATTCGCCATCGTTCGGCACCAGGCCGTTTCCCAGAAACGGCTTCCACATCATCTTGATGTAGTCGGGCTTATAGAAGTCGGCCCAGTAGGTGACGTTGATCGCGTTCACGACAGCCGGGTCGCGCACGAACATGAGGTCGCGAACGAGCGCACGAGACACGAAGACGTCGCCGTGCTCCTCGTGGCCGTCGATCAAGAACTGCGTGCGGTCCCGGGCTAGATCCAGGGCGCATCCCCAAAACCAATGCCCCTTCATCCGAGGCGCCTCTTTCGTCGGCAAGCTACTCGGGCGGGGCTGCGCTGTCGTTTCAGCGGTCACGTCCACATCTTCTAAACTCAAATCGACCTCGCCGCTACTTTGTTTCGACGACACGCTGCCGGCGGCGGAGCTCGACCTCAGCTCCGTATCGGCGTCTGGAATGAACCTCGTGAGCATCAACTCGGTACAAATTACCGACCGCCTTCGCGTGAAGCCGAATGCCAGCGGTGAGTCGTACCTGATGAACAAGATCCTCGGAGTCGACATTCTTGGTACCGCGGATGCCGCTGAACCAGGACGGCATCGCGTTGTGCGATGCGGAGGTCAACGCGATCCGTCAATGGATCGACGACGGCGCAATCGTCCCCTGAAGGATCGCAAGCCGCTTCGTCTAGATCGCGCTCAAGGCCGCTCTCGCGTCTTGCACGTAGTTGTCATGGGGCTCCGCCGCATCAAAGGCCGCCACGGCCTCATCGAGTGACTGCATCGCGTTGGCCGCAGCCGTCGCAATGTCGGCGATGCCCGCGCTCGCGGCGACCTGCTGTGTCTCGAGCAGCTGCGCGATCGCTCGGCGCAGGTAATTGCGTTCGCCGATGTTGCTAGGCGCGTCGGATTGTGATCGGTCCAAGAGATCCAAGGCCTGCTCGACGCCCACCGCGGCCCGCTCGTCTGCTGGGAGCGGCTCGCTGGTCGCCGGAACATAGCGACTTACGCCATTGAGAGTTCCTTGGTACACCGTGCCATCGGGGCCGATCGTCGTCGCCGCATAGAACGAATTCTCGCAGGAATCCGGGACGACTTCGAGCACTTCGGCGACCCCAGGCAGGATGGAGAGGACCATCATCAGCTCGGGGCGGCAGCTTCCCGATCCTGCCTCGACCCAGAGGCGCGATTCGCCGGTTTCGAAGTCGAGGCCTTCGAGACCCCACTGCCCGTTGCGCTGACCCGCACCGTAAACGAGGCCTGATCCCCGACTAATGCTCGGGATTCCGTTGGGCAGGCTGACCTCCGAGTTGGCCCAAACTGTTTCGCAGTTGCGGGTCTCCGGATCCCAGTCGATGCGCTCGAGGCCAAACGGAGCTTTATCGGGAATGCCTCCTTCGAGCGCCGACACGCTGTTCTGGGCGAGCGCACCAAGGGCCAGCATCGAAGGAGGATTGATCGTCGGATTGCTGAGCAAGTCGTTCACCACGACGGCCGAATAACCTCGGACGGCGACGGATTGTTCGGAGATCGCTTCCGCGGCGCTAGTTCCGAAGTCGATCGGAATCTCGCAGGCGATGCGAGGGTCTTTACCAGGTGCGATGGGATCCCAGTCCGCCGGCACTTCGTCCCTCCAGAACAGGACGAGGTTCATCAGTCCGAGGCCGTCCGTGATCACCACGAAGCGGTCGTCGTCTGCCGCGGTGCCCATCAGGCTAGGGGTGGACCCGGAGCCCGGACCTAGTCGAATCGGGCTCGGAACCTCTTCGGCGCTCTGGTACTCGGCACGCCAAGCAAGGCTCAGCGCGCTGCCGTCCCAATCGAATCGATACATGGCCACGCTCGTGAGCACGTAAATCCCGCCGTTTTCGTCGATGGCAACGCTGTTTGAGACGATTTCGAGCGCGGCCTCATCGGCGGTTGCGCAATCTTGATTCGTCGAGATGACTGGAATCTCGCCGAGGTCGTTGGGATCGGCATCGGACGGAATCACGAACAGGTTGCCCAGCTCGGTCGCGAACGCGAGCTGCCCATCATAGGTCAGCGACATGCCCGCAATCACATCGTTCTCGTTACAAAAGACTTCATCCGGCATGAAGATGCGCTTCTCGAGCTCGATCGGGGAAAGGCGATCCCCTTCTACGCTGTCGACAAAGAACGAGACGAAGCGAGTGCGGCCGACGATGAAGCGGTTCTCGGAATCGATCGCCGTATAGGCGCCGCTCAAACCGAGCGTAAAGTTTGGGGGGTCAACCTCTCGGTCCCCGGGGACGTACCAGTCGATGATTTCGAAGGTCTCGTGATCGAACTTGACGATCGCGGCGTCAGCACCGGTCACGGTGGACCATGCGGCTCGCCCGCCATCATCGTAGGACGCGCTGAACGAGACGATGACCGGAACGCCGGCGCCCGGAAGCTCGAGGTGTGCGCTCTCGGTGGCCACGCTGTCGCTCGGACCAGGAAATGGAGAAGAACCCTGTGCGTAGCTCGCTCTGTGCGAACCCGACCAAAGGGTGTCCCCGAAAGCCGTACTGCAAAGTGGCTCGTTGGGCGCCAGTGGCGTGGTGCAGAGATTCGAGAGGTCGGTCGTTGGGCTGTAGCCGCTGCTCGTCGACGGGCTAGAGCTGCACCCAAGGGCCGCCGCAAGAATCAGCAACGCGGAAAGCTGAGGTCTGAACATGACTCCGGCCTTCTAGCAGTCGATTTGGTCGCACCAAAGCGCACTGTGATCGGACCATGGTGGCCTCCGATAAAGCAGGCACAGCGCTGCACAGAGGCCTCGCGAGCTTCCGAAGAAAGCCACTAAGCAGGGGGAAGGACCGAAATTCGCATATGCTGGGCGTGCGGTCACTGGGCAGCGAGCCCACAGCAAAGGAGCCGTCGATGAAACTACAGCGGATTCGAGTCGCACTTCTCGTGTTGACCATCCTCGTGCTTGGCGTCGACTCGTGCGAGTCGGGCCCGACATTGGTCGCGCCGACTCGCGGATACGTCATCGTACAGAACGTACTGAGCCCTGTGAGAATCAGAACCTCGAATCTAGAGGGAGCGGGGCGAATCGACGCCCTCATGCCGGACGGCAACTGGGCTTTGATGCATTTTTCGCCAAGCGGCGCCTTCAACTTCTATGAAATTCTGCCCATCCATGTCTGGCACTGCTTAACCCCGAGCAGCACCGAGGGCTGCGTCGCGAGACTTCGCATCGCGCACGACAATGGCCCGGTCGGTCCCAACATTTCCCACGGCACCGGCATCGTACACGTGTGCACCGAGAACTACATCCAGCGGCAGGGACGCAGTCACTGTGGTGGTCGCGCGCTCGAGTACTCGACTGGTTCGGGAAGCGATCTCGACATTTGGTTGTCCCCGACGAAGAGCCGAGCAGAGGGGCAATTTGGCGACATCGCGAGCGGCAATTACCGCTGGCGCGGAGACGCGTGGAACCGCCTAGTCTGGGGCAGTCATGTTTTTAAGCACAGCAATGCAAGCAGCCCGCCTCAGGGCGCAGCGGCTCAGGAAAGCTCGGGAACGTTTTTCGACTACAGCTGGGATCCCGAGGCCGAAGTCACCGTCGACCTCGGCAACAACGGATGGCACGCATACAGCATGGACATCGGTGCCTGCTCGTTTTTCATTCCTTGGGAGTGGGAGCACCGCCTCGAGAATGCGTATTACACCACAGCCCTCGGCGGCGCCTTGGGGAACCGAGGCCTCGCGGAACGCTTCATCGATGAAATGGTCGAAACCACCGAGCCGCAGTCCCAGACCGAGGTCAACGCGATGCTGTGGGTGGACGGAACCGTGGGCATTCGGCCCAACGTGAACGCAAGCCCCGAGTTTCACTATCGGCTGTCCGAAGATACCGGGGTGCCGCAGATCTGCTTCAAGCAGTACTTCCATGCGAATAGCGAAATCTCCGCCGCACCCGATCATTGGTATCGCTTCGACCAAGCGATTGGCGCGTTCTTTCTCGAAATACTGCCTTTCGTCGGCCAGTGCGGCGACAAAGACGTTTCGTTCCGCTACTGCGGGACCCCGTCCGTCGACAGCCAGGGCAAAGGTTCCTTCATAGTCGACCAATCGTCGGTCGTCATCACGCATCAAGGCTATCCGTGGGCCAAGGTGCTCTGCAACAACCGTTTCGTTCCAGCGTTCATCAACGGTGTCCGGCAAACGTTTGCGCCAGGTGGTGAGGGCGCGATTCAGATCGATCGAGGCATCGATACGCTAGTCGGCTCTCTTTCCGATGTGCTTGGCGTCGATGTGCGTCGGATCGAAATGTCACCGAGGGGCATGTACTTGGTGATTGCCGAGAGTACGAGCGACCCGCAGTACGGCATGGGCGATTGCCGGTCCGACTTGGATCGAGAACCGGTTCTACCTAGCGCGAGCCGGCCGACCGAGAGTTCGATTGGCTACTACACCCGGGGCATTACGAGGTTCTAAACCCCAGCCTTGGGGAGGTAGATGCGCGCCGGCTAAAGCGCGTTATGATCGGGCCATGGCGGCCATCGATGACCTAGGCAAAGCGCAGTACGTAAACCTCGAGACCTTCCGAAAGAACGGAACGGGCGTGCAAACGCCGGTCTGGGTGGGCCGTGACGGGAACGAGCTGGTGATTTTCACGAACGGCGACTCGTACAAGGTCAAGCGCTTGCGACGCAATTCGAAGATCCGTATCGCGGCGTGCGGCGTTCGGGGCGCGCTCAAGGGCCCGTGGCACGATGGCACTGCGCGGCTGGTCGACGATGAAGCCGACAAACAAGCGGGGCTCCGGGCGCTTCGCAAGAAGTACGGCTGGCAAATGATGCTGGCCGATTGGGGTGGGCGCCTCCGCGGTTCGAAGAAGAACTGGGCCTTCATTGCGGTTCGGCTCGATGGCGGTGAATAAGGTTGTCGCTGCCGAGGTCGGTACGGTCATGCAGCTGTTTCTAGTTCTTCTACTCGCTTCTGGAATTCCTGGGTTCGCCTTCGCGCAGGACGCCTCCGAAGGTGACGACGTTCGCTCGGCGGACGAGGTCCCGAAAGACATGCCCGCCCCACCCGATGACGCGCCGCCTGCCGAAGCACCGGCGGTTGGCGGAACCGATGACCGCCCTCCTCACCCCGAAACGCCCGAATCACTCGAGGAACAGCAACCGTCCGCCGAGCTGCTCGCCAAGACTTCGTACCAGTGGTTGCCCGGACATTGGATATGGACCGGAGAGCAGTTCGAATGGAAGAGCGGCGAGTGGATCTACAAGGTCAAGGACATGATCTTGGTGCCGCCGCGCTGGGACTGGGACGGTAAGCAATGGGTGTTTTACGGTGCCGGCTGGGCGAAGCCGGGAACGAAGAAGGTCGTCTATAGCCCGACGGCGGCTCCGGGAGGCCCCGATGTGGCGGCCAACGCCGAGCAAGCTCCAGCCGCCACCGACAAAGAGCCCGCTCCGCAAGCCTCGACAACGACCGTCTACGTGTGGACGGGTGTCTACGTTGCACCATTGATCCTCTTTCCCATCTGGCACCCCTGGTACCACTACCACTGGTATCACCGGCACGCGTACTACCGGCGACCTCCCGCGTATCGCAGCGCCCGCTATCGCTACTCGACCACGCAT
Source organism: uncultured Polyangiaceae bacterium (assembly GCA_947259605.1). Classification (GTDB taxonomy): domain Bacteria; phylum Myxococcota_A; class Polyangia; order Polyangiales; family Houyiibacteriaceae; genus SG8-38. The sequence goes on from CAMYMX010000067.1 coordinate 9,788, forward strand.
CGGCGTGCGCACTACCGTCACCAGAGCCGGCCACCGAGCCGCGGCGGAAGGCCGCCGAGCTCGGGACGGCCGCCAAATCAGGGCGGCAGACGCCCTAGCACTAAGCCGTCCACTCAGCCTTCCAACCGGGGCGGCGCGAGCACCGGCAGCAATCGGGGAAGCAGCGGAAACCGCAGCACCACGAGCGGAAGAAGCGGCAGCAGCAACCGTGGCGGAGGCAGAAGCGGCGGTGGCCGACGAGGTGGCGGCCGACGCTAGCCGAGCGTGGCTAATCCTGACGTCGTACGAGGACACCGACGTACGGCGTCAACCACCATTGGGAGCTTCCGAAGAAGTTGCCCTTGCCGGTGAACGAGTACTGGAAGCCGACGTCGATGTAGACGCCACTCTCCTTGACCTCGAAGCCAAGTCCGGCTTTGCCCGTGAAACCGGGCGTGAAGCGGTACACCGAGTATTGGCTGCAGTACCAATAACCACAGCCAACGCTGGTCTCCGCGAAGTTCCACCAGTTCAGGTCGAACGAGCCCGTGATGTACGGAAGGACGACCTTGAGGTTGGGAACTTGAAAGCGTACTTCGGGGAGCGAGAGGTAGATCCGAGTCAGAGGACGGCGGCCACTCAGGTTCACGGTAGTGCCGGGCGGGACAAAGCCATCGCCAAAATCGATCGGCATCCATTGCAGACCAAAGTCGCCTCCGATGACGAAGAAACCGAAGTCGGCGCCCCCGAAGAAGAAGATGTTTGCTCCGGGACGGACGACACTGCGAGGTACATCGAGGGCGATCGGCACGCCGATGTCGAGTGACCAAGTGAAGCTAGCGGGTTTCCATGCCTTGTCTGACTCTGGCGGCTGAACTGGGGCCAGCGGAGTGTCCGCGACCATCTGATCAGGCGGCGCCGTTGGTGGCGCGGGCGCGGTGGTCGCCGTGCTGTAGCCGCCTTCCTCCCCGGGTGCATCCCACTGGGCGGATGCGAGCGTTGCGGGCAGCCAAAGCGCGACCAGAAGCGCGGTCCATCGTAAGCCGTTCATCCTCATCTCAACCTCCACGATCGATGCGACCTTATAGCGAGCAGCGTCGGTTTTCAACGCCTGGGGTCGCCTTGAGGGCCGCTAGGGCGTCCGCTAGCACTCACAGGCGATTGGGGTCAATCCATCGAACCGACAATCGAGTTCCACGGAGTTCTACTATGCAAATGGCAACGCA
>CAMYMX010000068.1 GCA_947259605.1 uncultured Polyangiaceae bacterium
CCACCCCGGCCTCGGGTCCCGCCCCTACCGCGCCGTCCGAAAGCTGTTGATCGTCTCGCGCTCGTCGTACTGGTACGTGAACCGCGTCGCTCTTTGAAACGGGTCACTGTCGACGACGATCGGATACTTCAGATGATCGATTGCGCCGGACGGAAGGTAGGGGAGCCCGAGGCGGCCTAGGCCGAGCTTGAACACCATCTCGGGGACCGGAAGCGGTCGGCGACCGGCCGCCCGCACGATGGTCGCGAGCGGCACCGGCGTTGGGCCGGACACGTTGTAGATTCCGTGGAGCTTGTGGGCGAGGGCTGACACGATGGCCTCGGCGGCATCATCTTCGTGGATGAACTGGAAGAGCGGGTCGAAGCCCATGATCAGCGGCACGTTCGGCCCATGCATGAACGAGGCGAGCGTACCGTGCTTACTCGGGCCTAGCGTGTATACGATTCGCAGGACCGAAGTCGCGATTTCCGGGTAGCGCCATAGCGCCGAGCCGGCGTAGAGGTCCGCCGCGACCAGGTCGGCCAACTCGGAGAACGTGTGAGCCGACATCGGGGGCTCGTCTTCAGTGTGGTAGAGGGGCGAGTCGGCCGCCGCGCCATAGAACGTGTGTCGCCCGACGAAAACCGCCTGCTTCACCCCATAGCAATCACAGTGATGGATGAAGGCGCGGGTGCCGTACAGATTCACGCGCATTCGGTCAGGGCTTTGCGTCACGAGGTGGGTGACCGTGGCCATGTGGATCGCGGCATCCGGCCGATGGGTACGAAACACATCTTCTGCGGGCCGTTTTCGTATGTCGGCTTGGAAGATCTCGATCTCTTCGGGTGCGTCGGGCCAAGGTCGTCGGTCGATGCCAACCACTTCGTACCCGTGTCGGAGCAGCTTCAGGGCGGTCAAGCGTCCGAGCGTGCCCGAGATACCGGTCACCAAAACCTTCATCACAGCACCAGGTCTTCCTCCGAGATCTTCTTTTCCCGGATCTGGCGTCCCTGTCGAATCAAGTCCGCAATTCGCTCTTTCACTTGGTCGACCATTGAGCCCACGACTTCGTCGCGCTCATGCCCGGTCCCCTCGAAGAACATCGGCTTTCCATACAGCAGTTGAAAGCGGGTGGGCTTCGGGATGAGCAGGCCCCACTTCGTGATTGGGATGTACGGGACACCGAAGAGCCGGCCGAGCCGTTTCAGATTCGCCACCGTCGGCAGCGCGTCTCCGCCCCCTACGAAGCCGAAGGGGACGACCGGGCTATGGGTCTCGAGGGCCAGACGCATGAACCCGGTGCCAAACCCCACGAGCGAATCCGCGTCTTTCGCCAGCTTTGCCGTGCCGCGCGCCCCTTCTGGGAAGGCGAGGATGAGGCGCCCGGCGTTCAAGAGGCGTTTTGCTTGGTCGGGGTTCCCCGTGAATTGTCCGGTTCGGCTCATGAGCTGCGAGGCTCCCGGAAACTGATGGATGAACTTGTCGAGCATCGCATGGGGAAGCCGCGGGGGCTCCGCGTCGAGCAGCATCGAGCCCATGACCATCGCGCCGTCGATCGCCACGCCACCCGAGTGGTTTCCAACGAGCACGGCCCTCCCCTGCGAAGGCACATTGTCGAGTCCGTAGATGTCGACCTTGAAGTAGTAGCGATAGATCCAAGCAAATGCCGAGACGAATCGGGTCAAGTCGTTCTTGTCGATTCCGTATGGATCGATCCCAAATTTGTTGAATTGGAGATCGAGCGCCTCGATACGGGCTGCGACTTCAGGATCGACTGGAAAAAGATGATCGAGCAACTTGGCCTCGGCTGGTCCCGCGATCTCTATGCGGGCGCGAAGAAGAACGCAATGTCACTCTGACCCGGGTTTGCGGATTCCGAGGGCGCGCATCTTCTTGTAGAGGTGGCTGCGCTCGAGGCCGAGGTCGGTGGCGGTCTTGGTCACGTGCCCCTCGCGTAGCTCGAGCGCCCTGCGGATCAGGTCCCTTTCGGCCGTTTCGAGCATCTCACGGAGGGGCGTTTCCGGCCGAAAATAGCGGCCCGAGGCCTCTGCCGAGTGGACTGGAAGCAGCGCGCGGGCCTCCGCTTCGGTGATGATCTCCCCGGGCGTGAGGATGACCAAGCGTTCGACGAGATTGCGAAGCTCTCTCACGTTGCCAGGGTAGCGGTACGCTTCGAGCACCTGCATGGCCCCGGGCGTGATCTGCTTGCCCGGGCGGTCGTGCGCCTCGCAGGCCAAGCCCAGAAAATGCGCCGCGAGAAGCGGAATGTCGCCGGACCGCTCCGCCAGTGCGGGCACCCTCAGGGGCACGACGTTGAGCCGGTCGAGGAGGTCCGCACGAAATCGGCCTGCGTCGATTTCCGCTTCGAGCGACTTGTTCGTCGCCGCGACGACTCTCACGTCGACCTTCACGATCGACCCTGCGCCCACCCGCTCGACCTCACCTTCTTGCAGGACACGCAGGAGCTTGGCCTGCATTTGCGGCGGCATGTCGCCTACCTCGTCGAGAAACAGAGTTCCCCCGTCTGCGCGCTCGAACTTGCCGCGCCGCTGCTTGGTCGCGCCGGTAAACGCGCCCGCTTCATGGCCGAAGAGCTCGCTTTCGATCAGGCCTTCAGGTACCGCCGCACAGTTGAGCTTCTCGAACGGCCCGTTGGCTCGGGCGGAGCCGCCGTGAATCGCCGCGGCGACCAGCTCTTTGCCCGTGCCCCGCTCACCCAGAATCAGGACTGGTGCGGTCGACCGCGCGGCGAGCTCGATCTGCTCTCGAAGCTTGCCCATCGACCCGCTGCGCCCGAGCAAGGATTCGCCCGGTCCATACCGTCTTCGAAGCTCCCGGTTTTCCTGTTGAAGCTCGCGTAGCTCGAGACTCCGCTTGAGCGACAGTACCAGGCGGTCGCTGCCGATCGGCTTCTCGATGAAATCGTCCGCCCCGCGTCTCGTCGCCTCCATCGCGACCTCGATGGTCGCGTGCCCGCTCATCATGATCACGGGCGCCACGATCTCTCGCTTGCGCAGCTCGTCCAGCATCGCGAGCCCGTCGATCCCCGGAAGCTGCACGTCGAGCAGAATTGCATCGAAGCTCTGCTTGCCGAGCTTCTCGAGTGCGATCTCTGCGCTTCCGGCGACCTCGACTTCATAGCCTTCGAGACCGAGCGCGCGAGAAACGGACGCTAGGATGTTTCGTTCGTCGTCGACGACGAGAATCGTCGCGGCCACCATGTCTCTACGCTAGCATACCTGGGCCAGGCCTCAGCTCTTGGCCCCGTCGCCGATCTTCTTCATGGAGACCGACCGTATGTAGGTTCCCGAGGTGCGCTGGTTGGACATGAGCCAAGGCGTCAGGTCCGCCGGCGATTCGGGGCGTGCATAGAGATAGCCCTGCGCGATGTCGCAGCCGTGCTCCTGCATGTACGCGAGCTGACCTGGCGTTTCGACGCCCTCCGCAATCACCTCGAGGCCGAGGTTTTGTCCTAGGCCGATGATCATTTTCGAGATAGGTCCGCCTCGGTCGTTCGACTCGACGCTCTGCACGAAGCTCTTGTCGATCTTCAACGCGTTCAGCGGGAACTCGTTTAGATAGGTCAGCGAGGAGTATCCCGTGCCGAAATCGTCGATTGCGATACGGACGCCGACGTCCCGAATCTCGCGAAGGAGCGCGCCCGCTTGGGCTGGGTCGCTCATCAGGCAACTCTCCGTGAGCTCCAGCTCCAAGAACTCCGGCGACAGATCGGTACTCGCAAGCGCCGACCGAACCTTGTCGATCAACAGTGGGTCCTCGAACTGCTGGGCCGAAACATTCACGCTGATCCGCATCGGCTGAAGTTCCAGAGCCTGCCATCGTCGCATCTGCTCGCAGGCCTCCTGCAACACCCATTCGCCGACTTCGTTGATCAGTCCAAACTCCTCCAAGGCTCCGATGAAGTGATACGGAGTGAGCAGACCTCGCGTCGGGTGCATCCAGCGGATCAGCGCTTCGACGCCGATCACGCCCCCAGTTCGAAGACAAACCTGCGGCTGGTAAAACAGCTGGAATTCGTTTGCTTCGACCGCGTGTCGCAGGGCCCATTCGAGCGCTCGCCTCGACTGGGCTTCCTCCTGCATGGCATCGGCAAAGAACTGGTAGCACGCACGCCCCGACGACTTTGCCTGGTACATCGCAAGGTCGGCAGCCCGAAGCAGCTCGGAGATATTGCTCCCGTTTTCCGGGTACATCGCAATTCCGATGCTCGTCGATGTGTTTACTTCATGCCCGTCGACCGTGGTGACCTCCCGAAGGCTCTGCACGATTCGTTCGATGACGGGAAGGACCTCTTTCGGCTCGCTGACGCCTTCGAGCACGACGGCAAACTCGTCCCCTCCGAGCCGGGCAACCGTGTCTTGGTCGCGCACGTTCGCACGGATTCGTTTTGCCGCCTTGATCAGCAGCTTGTCGCCAACCTCGTGGCCCAACATGTCGTTGATCTCCTTGAACCGATCCATGTCGAGGATGAGCGTCGCAACTCCGGAGCCCGACCGCATCGCCCGAGCCAATGCGTGATTGACGCGCTCCCGCAGCAAGGTTCGGTTTGGCAGTCCCGTGAGCTGGTCGAACTGGGCCAATCGGACCAGCTCGAGCTCGGTTCTTTTTCTTTCGATCGCGTAGCGGATGACCCGGTGCAGGTTCGCGCCATCGATGTGACCCTTGACCAGGTAGTCCTGTGCGCCTGCCTTGACCGACCGGAGCGAAACCGCCTCGTCTTCCCAGGCGCTTACGATGATCAGAGGAATGTCCGGATAGGCCGTTTGGAGACTCGCCACCGTATCGGTGCCCCGCGAGTCCGGTAGATTGAGGTCCGCCAAGATGACGTCTGGCGAGAGCTCCTCGGCGGAGAGAACGGCGTCGTTCAGGGTCCGGACATGCGTGATGCGGTAGTACGACGTGGATACCCGCCGGAGCAGTCTCCGGATGAGCTGCGCGTCGATCCGGTTGTCCTCCACCAGGAGGACCTCTCGTACCTCGTGCTCTTCCTGGTCCTTATCGTGCATCCACCATTACCAAAACCGGACGAATACCGTTCCCACTGACCTATTACAGTGCTATCGTTTTACGGAGGCGTCAAGAGTGATTCCACGCCTTGAGGGGAACGTGCAAACAAACAAGGCCCAAACATCGCCTTTCGAGGCACCGGGGCGAGTCCGGGTCCTCATCGTTTCGGCAAACCCCGAGCGAATCGTGCTCGTCCGCGAGGGTCTCCACGCTTGGCCCGAGACAGCGGATTGTCGGGTGGCCGTGAACCGTGAAGACGCGATTACGCAGCTCGAGAGCCACGCGCCTCAGGTCGTCTGTTGGGACACGCGATTGGGCGCGGAGCTTCCGGCGACCGGCCGCGGCATCTGCACGCTGCTGCTCGGTGAGGAGCTTTGCACCGTGCCCGAAGAAGGTTGCACCGATTCGGTGATGTCAGATTCATACGTTGCAGGGCTTCAGCAATCGATTAACCGCGAGTACGAGCTGCGCAGGTTGCTCGTGCAGCTGCGAGAGGCTCATGGCATCGAGACGCAGCGCCGCTTGTTGCTCGCCCGTGCAACCGACGGGATCATGGTCGTCGATGCGGCTTGTCGCGTCGTCTTTGCGAATGCCGCGGCAGGTTCACTGCTCGGGGTCAATCACGAAGATCTGATTGGCGAACCGTTCGAGTATTCGATTCCCGACGAGGCGAAGCCGAGCACCTATCGAGTCGAGCAGCCAAACGGCACATTCTCTCTGCTGACTGCTACGGCGATCGTATCGATCTGGGACGGGCGCGACGCGACCATCATCCAGATGCAGCCCGCATTCCGCCCAAGTGTCCCTCCTGGTGCGTCGTCGAGCGGACCGCCTGCGATGATTGGGCCCCGCGTCTCCGAGGATCGACTTCGCACCGTTGGACGCCTTGCCGCTGGCCTCGCGCACGACGTCAACAACCCCCTCACATTCGTCCTCGCCAATCTAGAGAGCCTCCGTGAATCCCATCAAGCCATACGGCGGTTCATTCGAAAGCTGAGGGTCGATCTCGCGACGCGTGAAGCGATCACGCCGCACTCATTCGAGCAGATCGCAGCGGATGCCAATCTGCAGGAGGTGATCGACGACGCCGCCGACATGTTCACCGATTGCTACAAGGGCATGCACCGAATTCAAGACATTGCGCGCAGCCTCGGTACGTTTTCGCGCGCCGACGAGGGTCATGCCGAAATGCTCGACATCACGCGCATCGTCGACGACGCATGCGCAATGGTCTTCAACCAGATCCGCTATCGCGCACGCTTGGTGAAGCGCTTCGAACCCATTCCGATGATCGGCGCGTACCCGGGTCGGATCGCCCAAGCGCTCGTCAATTTGCTCACCAACGCGGCCGAGGCCATCGAGGGAGGCGCCTACGCGAAGCACCGAATCGTGGTGTCAACGAGGGTCGTGGACGAGCACGTGGTCGTCGCGGTGAGCGATACGGGCGCCGGCGTTGGTGACGAGCACCGCGATCGCATCTTCACTCCCGGCTTCACCACCAAGGCCCACTCGGGCGGGATGGGTCTGGGCCTCAGCGCCTGTCAGCGGATCGCGAATGAGCACGGCGGTCGGCTCGACGTCCAGCATCTTCCCGACGGCGGGACCTGCTTCGAGATGGTCCTGCCTTTCGACACCGGGCTCACCATCATCGAGAGACGGCGCGAAAGCCGACCTATTTCCGAGACCCCGCTCAATCGTTCCCGACTCTTGATTATCGACGACGACGCGATGGTGCTCTCCGCGCTTCGTAGGCGTCTGCAGGGGCGCTACGAGGTCGTGACGGTCCTCGGCGGGGTCGAAGCCCTTGCACACCTCTCCGAAGACCCGCTGTTCGATTCGATCATATGCGACCTGATGATGCCGGAAGTGGATGGGAAATCTCTCTACGACGCGATCAAAAAGGAGCATCCAGAGCTCGTAGACCGAATCGTGTTCATGAGCGGCGGCGCGTTCACGCCTCGCCTTCGCAAGTTCGCCTCGGCCGTGTCTAACCCGGTACTGCAGAAGCCGGTCAGCCGCGACGACATCGAGGCGATGATCTGCGCGCCCCGCGAGCAAGCCGCGACCGAGCGAGCTTCAGTCGTTCCGGAGGCCTAGCTCTTTCATCTTGTTCTGCAGGCTCTTGCGCGAAATCTTCAGGAGCCGAGCCGTGTGGGTAACGTTGCCCCCGGTTTGATCGAGCGCTCGCCCGATGAACTCGCGTTCTAGCTTGAGCGTGGCTTCTCGAACCGCCTCCTTGAGTCCCGTGGTTCCAGGCGTCGCCGCCATGCCCGAGGCTAGGCCGGCGCCAACCGGAACCTCCGCTTCCCGAACCTCAGCCGGGAGGTGCTGCGCACCAACATCGCCATCTTCAGCAAAGATGATGCAACGTTCGACCACGTTCTCGAGCTCTCTAATGTTCCCAGGCCAGGCGTAGTCGAAAAGGTGCTTTCTCGCCTGGTCATCGAAGCCCGTCACGGAACGGGCGAGCTTGTCGTTGAATTTGCGTATGAAGTGCTCGAGCAGCAGAGGAATGTCGCTCGGGCGGGCGCGCAAAGGCGGCAGGTGCACGTGGACGACATTCAGGCGGTAGTAGAGATCTTCGCGAAATCCGCCTTCGGCGATGCTCTCCTTCAAGTTTCGGTTGGTCGCTGCGACCAGGCGGCTGTCGACCGTGATTGTCTTGATTCCGCCCACCCGTTCGAACTGCTGCTCCTGCAGCGCCCGCAGCAGCTTCACTTGCATACTGACCGGAATCTCCGCGATCTCGTCGAGAAACAAGGTGCCCCCGTGGGCGAGCTCGAATCGACCCGGCTTGCTGGTCACCGCCCCCGTGAACGCGCCTCTCTCATATCCGAACAGCTCGCTTTCGAGCAAATCGGGCGGGATGGCGGCGCAGTTGACGCTCACGAATGGCTTCTTTTTGCGTGCGCTGTTTTCGTGGAGCGCCCTGGCGATCAGCTCCTTGCCGGTCCCGCTCTCCCCGGTGATGAGGACCGTGCTGGGCGTGTCCGCGACCTTCTCGATCACATCGTACACGTCACGCATGGGCTCGGACTCCCCGATGATCCGGTAGCGGCCCCGTTCGTTTGGGTCTCCGCTCACGTGCTTTTGGGATAGCTCGCGCGTACGCGCTGCCTTGGCGACGACTGCCCGGAACTCTGCCCGATCGAACGGCTTGGTCACGTAGTCGAACGCACCGAGCTTGAGCGCCTCCACCGCCGTGTCGACGGTTCCGTGCGCGGTGATCATGATCACCGGCACGTTCGGGAAGCGCCGGCCGACCGCCTTCAGCACCTGCATGCCGTCGAGCTTCGGCATGCGCAGATCGGTGATCAGCACATCGATGTGATGCTCGCCCAGGGCTTTGAGCACGGCCTCTCCGTCGGAGACGCAGTGGACCTCATACCCATCGTGCTGCAGCTGCGCCCTCAGGATCCGGCGCAGATTGTCCTCGTCGTCGGCAACGAGGACCTGTTTGGTTTCGACCACGGCCCGGAGTGTAGTGCAGCCCGGTCCGCTGTACATAGATGCTTCGGCTGCGCTCAGCTCGCCGCGCTCAGGCGCTGCTCGGCCGCCCGAATGACCGTCGCTCGCCTCTTTCGCGCCCGCTCGTACTCCAAAACGGCGGTGGCCTGCGGCCCCGAGAGCCTCTGGACCCGATTCACAACATCTTTGGCGGTGAGCTGGTCATAGTTGCGCAGCGGGGCGTCCGCCAACTTGACTGGACCCTTCGCGGGCCTGGCTTTCGCCGCCCTGGGCTTCTTTGCGGCCCTCATCGCTGCAGGCTTCGCGAGCCTTGCTGGCTTTGCCGCCTGCTCGAGCCGTTCATCGACCCGGCTCTGCGCCTTCGCGAGCAGGTCCTTGGCCGAACCGAGCACCGTCACCTCGACGGACTCGGGCTTCAGCGCTTCGCGCGTGCTCAGGGCCTGCCGCTCGGCTCGATCGAAGCGCTCCTTCAGCGCGGCGACGTAGGCGTCCCGGGTCTGGAGAACCAGCCGCTGCCAATCGAGCGCCTCCCTTCGCAAAGCCTTACGAAACGCTTGTGTAGAACCGCCTGTGGTGCTTGCAAGCTTGCTGCCAGCGGCCCCCATGTCCTTTACGAATGCGACACCCGCCCCCCGCGATTCCGCGAGAAAGGTCTCGCCGGCACCCCGAGTCTGCTGGAACCATAGCGTCCCCTGCTTTTGTAGCCGGGTGCTGCTCCGACGAAGTTGGTCATTGCGAGTCATGTCCCTATCCTCCCTTGGATGACGCGGCGCGTTATCCGGCTCCAAGATAGCTACGGATTGGCAGACGTCAAGATCCGCATGAAACCAGGAACGTTTCCGCGACTTCGCCTAGACTTTAGGGCTAGTGTCGGGTGTGGCTCTACGAACGCTGGTCGTCGACGACTCGAGCTCTGTACGGAGGCTCCTGAGTGAGCTTCTATGTGAGCGGGATCACGAAGTGACCACCGTCGGGACGGCCGAGGAGGCCCTCGAAGCCCATCTCCGGGAGCCCTTTCACCTGATGCTCGTCGACTGGACGCTTCCGGGGATGTCCGGGCTCGACCTCTGCCGAACCGTGCGCAGTCGACCGGGCGGCGATCGTGTCGTCATTCTGGTGATCACGGGCCGGAACCGCGCCGAAGACCTGCACACGGTGCTCGACGCTGGTGCATCCGACTATCTTGCGAAGCCGATCGATCCGGAGATCCTCGGAACCCGCCTCCTCATCGCCGAGCGCGCGATCGCGGACAGCCGTCGCCGCGCCGAAGAGCGACAAGAGATGGAGTCGCGCCTCGCTTTTGCCGACCGCATGGCGTCGATCGGTACCTTGACCGCGGGTGTCGCGCACGAGCTCAACAACCCGCTGATGTATGTCCTTTCCAACCTGCGCCTGACGCGAGAAGAGATCGACGCCCAGGCGGACGCCGAGTTCCTCGAGCTCGCGAAGCAGCAGCTCGATGAAGCCATCCACGGCGCGATCCGCATGCAGAGCATCGTGCGCGACCTCAAGACCTTCTCGCGCGTCGACGACGAGCAGCGAGGCAACGTCAACGTCCAAAACGTCGTCGAATCCTCGATCAACATCTGTTGGAACGAAATCCGCCACCGCGCGACGCTCGAACGGGACTTCGGCGAGGCTCCCATGGTGCACGGCAACGAATCCCGGCTCGGGCAGGTGTTCCTGAATCTGCTGATCAACGCGGCCCAGGCGATGCCGGAGCGGGCCGTATCCGAAAATCGCATCACCGTTCGAACTCATACCGACGCAGATGGCTGGGCCGTGGTCGAAGTCGCCGACAACGGCACCGGCATCGAGCCCGATCGCATGAGCCACGTCTTCGAGCCCTTCTTCACGACAAAGGCCGTTGCCGAAGGCACCGGTCTGGGCCTGTCGATTTGCAGGGACATCGTTCGAGACGCCGGAGGTAGCATCGAGGCGCGGAGCGAGGCCGGACGCGGAAGCGCGTTCGTCGTGCGCCTGCCCGCATCCACTCAGGCTGACGTTCCACAACGAACGCCGGCGCCACCGACGGCGACGATCGGCGCCAGCGCAACGGTCATCGTGATCGACGACGAACCCCTGGTGGGACGCTCGATTCGACGCGCGCTTCGTGGCCACGAAGTCGAGCTGTTTTCTAGCGGCAAAGAGGCGATCGCGCGCCTCTGCTCCGATGAGCCCTTCGACATCGTGTTCTGCGACTTGATGATGCCCGAGGTAAGCGGAATGGACGTGTTCCGCCAGGTCTCGGAGCGACGGCCGGAGCTCGCCTCGCGCTTCGTGTTCATGACCGGCGGCGCGTTTACCCGGCAGGCGCGTTCCTTCCTCGAGAAAACAAAGCTGACCTACCTCGAGAAACCCTTCGAGCTCCGTCAGATCCGTGATTTGGTGAGGCAGCGCGCAGAAGGCGCCTCTTCCAATCTAGTGGCGATGGGTGGACTCGAACCACCGACCTAGCGCGTATGAAACGCCCGCTCTAACCACCTGAGCTACATCGCCAGAGGGCCGCGAGTAT
>CAMYMX010000069.1 GCA_947259605.1 uncultured Polyangiaceae bacterium
CGAGCGATGCCCGCGCGGTCGCAGCGATGCCAAAATGCTCCATTACGGGCTGCGCGCAATGATGGCCAGTCCGAATGGCGACGCCCTCGGCATCGATGATCGTACCGATGTCATGCGGGTGCGCCGATTCCATCAGGAAGGAAAGAGCCGCCACCTTCCCGGGCGCGGTGCCGATGAGGCGCACCCCCCGAACCGCTTCAAGCGCCTCGGTCGCATAGCGGAGCAAGGCGTTCTCGTGCGCGTGAATCAGCCCCGCATCGAAGGCCGAAAAGTAGTCGATGGCCGCGCCCAGGCCGACCGCCCCGGCAATGTGTGGCGTGCCCGCTTCGAACTTGTAGGGCAGATCGTTGTAGATGGTTTCTTCAAACGTCACCGATCGAATCATGTCACCACCGCCTTGGTAGGGCGGCATCTTGTCGAGGAGGCGTTCTTTGCCGTAGAGGACGCCAATGCCGGTAGGGCCGTAGAGCTTGTGGCCGCTGAAGGCATAGAAGTCACAGTCGAGCGCCTGCACGTCGACATCGACATGCGAAACGGCCTGCGCGCCATCGAGCAAAGCCAATGCGCCGCGCTCGTGCGCAAGCGCGATGAGCTCGGTCACGGGCAGCACCGTCCCGAGCGCATTCGAAACGTGGGACATCGCAACCAAGCGCGTCCGCTCGCTGAGCTTCCGCTCGAAGGATTCTCGCAAGACCTCGCCTCGGTCGGTCATCGGCACGACTACGAGCTTGGCGCCCGTCTGCTGGCAGAGGATTTGCCAAGGAACGATGTTCGAGTGGTGCTCGAGCTCGGTGACCAGAATCTCGTCGCCTTCGCGAAGTGAGCTGCGTCCCCAGCTCTGCGACACCAGGTTGATCGCTTCGGTCGTTCCACGGGTGAATACGATCTCGGTCTTCTTCGAGGCGTTCACGAAGGCGCGAACCTTCTCCCGCGCCTCTTCGAAGCGAGCCGTCGCCCGCTGCGAGAGCAAATGAACCGCCCGATGGATGTTGGCGCAGTCACGCGCGTAAACGTCGTCCACCGCGTCGATCACCGATTGCGGCTTGAGCGTAGTCGCGGCGCTATCGAGGTAGACCAACGGCTTGCCGTGCACGTCTTGATGCAACGCAGGGAAGTCCTCGCGTACCCGCTGGGCGTCAAACACCTCCGAAGGAGCAGCGACTATGGTCGAAACCTCGGTCATGTGACCTCTCGAATCTCGTCACCATACGGGATTCGTGAAAGCAGGGCCTCGCGCATCCGGGCCCGTGTCGGCTCATGGCTCATTCGGTCCACGATGGACTCCACAAACGCATACGTCAGCATCGCGAGTGCGAAATCTTCGGGCACACCACGCGCACGAAGGTAGAAGAGCTGGTCTTCGTCGAGCGCGCCGACGGTGGCGCCATGGCTGCAGATCACGTCGTCTGCGTCGATCTCCAGGTGCGGCTTCGTGTGAATGGTCGCTGTATCGGAGAGAAGCAGGTTGCGATTCTCTTGGTGCGCCTCGGTCTTCTGAGCGTCGCGGTGCACGACGACGACTCCGTCGAACACGGCTGTGCTCTTCCCTGACACGATGCCTCGATACGTCTGCCCGCTGCTGCAGTGGGGCGACTGATGCTCTACCAAGGTGTGGTGGTCGACGTGATCGTCGCCGTCGGTCAGATACGCGCCGTCGAGCTGACACTCGGCGCCCTTGCCCTGGAGCAGGCAGCGCACATCAAAGCGCAAAAGGGCGCCGCCCAGGGTCACGACGGTGGAGCGGTAGCCGCTGTCTGCATCCTGGCGAACATCCACGCGGCCGATCTGCAGGCCAGCGTTTTCGTGAACACGCACGTGGTTCATCTTGGCGTTGCGACCGAGCTCGACCTCGACCACCGAGTTGCTCAGCTGACCCGCTCTGCCGCCCGCGTAGGTTTCGATTAAGGTCAGCTCGGCACCCTCGCCGGCCGTAATGAGCACGCGCGGGTACACAACGCCTGGCTCCAAAGACGAAGAGCTCCTATGGCTGATCTCGATCGGCGCCTGGACGACGACGCCCGCAGGAACGTCGATCCAAAGCCCATCGCGGAACAGCGCTGTATTGAGCGCAGCAAAGTGGGTAGGCGCACCGCCGAAGTCGAGCCGCCCTTGCAGAAGCTCAGGCTCTGATTCGAGGACCTCGGTCAGGCCGCGGACCGTGACGCCCTCCGGAACCGCTGAAACCAGAGTGGGAACGCCTTCATCAACGAGCGAGAACTCCGCATCGACGAGCGAACGCACCGGCGTGAAGCGCCAAGCCTCCGTGCGCTTGGTGGGAAGGCCCTGCTCGCGCAGCGTCGCTGCCGCACCTCCTCGAAGCGCGCGCAACCAACCCGGCCCCGTATCGAACGAGGCGGGAAGACTCGCAAGTAGCGTCTGGCGGTTTGATTCTGTCACAGCTGAGATGCGTCCCGGACCTCGCTGTAGCCCTCCTTTTCGAGCATTTTGGCGAGTTCCTTGTCTCCGGTTCGAACGATCTGCCCGTTGATCAGCACGTGCACGACGTCGGGCACGATGTAGTCGAGGAGGCGCTGATAGTGCGTGATGACCAGCATGGCCCGATCTGGACCGCGAAGGCCGTTCACGCCTTGCGCGACGACCTTGAGCGCGTCGATGTCGAGGCCGGAGTCAGTCTCGTCGAGCACAGCGAGCGAGGGCTCGAGCATGGCCATTTGATAGATCTCGTTGCGCTTCTTTTCGCCACCGCTGAATCCATCGTTGACCGAGCGCTTGGTGAGCTCGTCGGGCAGCTGGACCAACGCGGCCTTCTGTTTCGAGAGCTTCATGAAATCGATCGCATCGAGCGGATCTTCTCCGCGATGTTTTCGAATCGCGTTGAGGGCGGCCTTCAGGAAATAGATGTTGCTCACTCCCGGGATCGCGACCGGGTACTGAAAGCCCAAGAAGATCCCCTCGGCGGCGCGAAGCTCGGGCGCCATCTCGAGTAGGTCTTGCCCTTTGTAGAGCACGCTCCCTTTGGTGACCTCGTAGCCTTCGCGACCGGCGAGGACGTACGCAAGCGTGCTCTTGCCGGAGCCGTTTGGCCCCATGATGGCGTGTACTTGCCCCGCCTCGATCTCGAGGTTGATCCCCTTGAGGATGGGCTTGCCGTCTACTTCGACGTGCAGGTCCTCGATCTTCAACATCAGCCGACCGCTCCTTCCAAGCTCACGCCGAGAAGCTTCTGCGCCTCGACTGCAAATTCCATCGGCAGCTCTTTCAACACTTGCTTGGCAAAACCGTTGACGATGAGGCTCACCGCGTCTTCTTCCGAAAGCCCTCGCTGCCGGCAATAGAAAAGCTGGTCGTCTCCGATGCGCGAGGTCGTTGCCTCGTGCTCGAGCTTCGAGGAGGCGTTCCGCACGTCGACGTAGGGAACGGTGTGCGCCGCGCACTTGTCCCCGATGAGGAGCGAATCACATTGGGTGTAGTTTCGGGCGTTGGTCGCGCCACGGGAGATCTTCACGCCGCCCCGGTAGGTCTGCTGCCCATGGCCGGCGCTGATGCCCTTGGAAATGATGGTCGATTTCGTGTTCTTGCCGAGATGGATCATCTTGGTCCCGGTGTCGGCCTGCTGACGGTGGTTGCTCAGCGCCACCGAGTAGAACTCCCCGATCGAGTCGTCGCCCTTGAGAATGCAGCTCGGGTATTTCCAAGTGATTGCCGAGCCTGTTTCGACCTGCGTCCAGCTGATCTTCGAGCGGGCACCCTCACAAAGGCCGCGCTTGGTGACGAAGTTGAAGATGCCACCCTTCCCGTTCTCGTCGCCGGGGTACCAGTTTTGCACGGTGGAGTACTTGATCTGTGCGTCCTCGTGCGTGATCAGCTCGACGACCGCGGCATGTAGTTGGTTTTCGTCTCGCATCGGCGCCGTGCAGCCCTCGAGATAGCTCACGTAGCTTCCCTCGTCCGCGATGATGAGCGTCCGCTCGAATTGCCCAGTGTTGGCGGCGTTGATCCGGAAGTAGGTCGACAGCTCCATCGGACAGCGCACGCCCTTTGGAATGTAGACGAACGAGCCGTCGCTGAAGACCGCGCTGTTGAGCGCCGCAAAGAAATTATCGGACACCGGAACGACCGAGCCCAGGTACTTCTTGATCAGCTCGGGATGCTCCCTGACCGCCTCGGAAAACGACATGAAGATGACGCCGACCTCCGAGAGCTTCTTCCGGAACGTCGTGGCGACCGATACGCTATCGAACACGGCATCGACCGCGACGCCAGCCAGGATCTCCCGCTCGTGCAGGGGAATCCCTAGCTTTTCATAGGTCCTGAGCAGCTCCGGATCGACTTCATCGAGGCTCTTCGGCGCGTTCTCGTTCGTCTTGGGCGCCGCGTAGTAGCAGATGTCCTGATAGTTGATCTTCGGGTAGCTGACCTTGGCCCAGGTCGGCTCCTTCATGTCGAGCCAGCGCCGATAGGCTTTGAGCCTCCACTGCAGAAGCCAATCGGGCTCCTGCTTCTTCTTCGAGATGAAGGCGACGATCTGTTCGCTCAACCCCGGCGGAGCGTACTCCTGCTCGATGTCGGTGACGAAGCCGGCGTCGTAGCCCTTCTTGAGGATGTCGTCGATTTGTTCGGTTGCTGCTGACATGAGTGACTCCAACTCAGTGAACGTCGTTGCCCTGCGTGCCGGCGCCGCGCATCCGCTCGGCATCTTTGCTCGAGAGGGCGATCGAGATTAGCTCGCCGGTGCCTGGGAACGCCATGTCCGCAAGGCTGATCTCGGATAGGGCGGCCTGAACCGCCAAGTTGATGCGCTGCCAGTTGGCCCGCACCCCGCAGTTGGTTTCATACTCGCAAAACGAATCGGTGCTTTCGTCGGAGCATTCGGTCACGGCGATTGGGCCTTCGATCGCTTCGATGACCTCGTGGATGCCGATCTGCTCGGGCCGACGAGCCAGCGCATAGCCGCCTTTTGCGCCGCGCTGCGAAATCACGACGCCGGCTCGCGCTAGCTTCTTCAGGACCTTGCTCGCCGTCGGTTCGGGGATTTGGGTCTGCAGGGCCAGGTCCCGGGCAGCATGCGCCCCGTCCGCGGCGGCCAAGTGCGTGGCCAGCACGACTGCATAGTCGGTCATTTTCGAAATTCGGAGCATTTTCAGAGAGTTATATACCGGACCGTTTCAGTCCCATATGCGGATCTAGAGTACGGCTGCCCGGGTGTCAAGGTTGGCCCATGGCCAAGACCTTCGACGCATTCGACGACAAGCTCCGCCGCTTCATCGACCAGCAGAAAATGTTCTTCGTCGCGACCGCACCGTTGACTGCCGAGGGGCACGTCAACGTGTCGCCCAAAGGCCTCGCCGGAACGCTTGCGGTGCTCGACGATCGCACGATCGCGTATCTCGATTTCACCGGAAGCGGCGCCGAAACGATCGCCCATCTTCGCGAGAACGGCCGCATCTGTTTGATGTTCTGTGCATTCGAAGGTCCACCGCGAATCGTCCGCGTGCACGGCGTCGGCGACGTCGTGGAGCCCAGGGATGACGAGTTCGAGCGCTTGCGTGAACGGTTCGACGACTACCCCGGAGTGCGCTCGATCATCCGAATCCGTGCGAGCCGCATCAGCGACTCCTGCGGCTATGGCGTGCCCTTATACGACTACCAAGGCGAGCGCGATCAGCTTCCGCGCTGGGCCGACCGCAAAGGCGCGGATGGTCTCGCCAAGTACCAGCAGGACAACAACGCCGAGAGCCTAGACGGACTACCGAGTCTGCTCGGGAACCAGTAGGATCGGGACGTGTGAGACTCGGAGGCAACGCGACGCCGTGCTTCCGACCAGCAATCGGCCCAGCACACCCTGCCTATGCGTGCCGACGACCATGATGTCGGCCGCCACCTCATGCGCTGCCTTGCACATTGCATGCGAGGCGTAATCCGCGGAAACCACTTGGTGAAGCTGTGCCCCGGGCGCGTGCTCGTCGATGTACGCGGCGAGCTTCTTGCCGGCTTCGAGCTTGCTCTGGTCGCGCAAGACCTGACGCCAGGTGCGCTCCTCGTCGGGCTTGTCCTCACCGCCCGCGGGGATGACGACATTGGCAATGTGAAGCTCGCCGTGAACGCGGGCAGCCGCGCGCTTGGCCCAGGTGACGGCAGCCAAAGACGATTCAGAGAAGTCAGTCCCGACGAACCACTTGGTGCCCTCGAGCGCGTCAGGGATGGGAGCCTCACCGGTCGCAACGAAGACCGGGCGGTCGGCCGCGCGGATGACGCGCTCGACGGCCGAACCAAGAACGAGCTCGTCGGTTCCTTGCCCGCCGACCGATCGAGATCCCATCGAACCATAAGCGCCAATGGTGATCAGGAACGCACCTCGAGCTCCGGCGAGCTCCGGAATGAGCCGCCATGGACGGCCGCGAACGACGATTGCTTCGCACTCGACACCCGCTGCAACGCAACGATCCCGCTCCTTATGAAGCTCGGCCTCGAGCACGGATTCGTACTGCGAAGTGTCTGCCCTCGCGGCCTCGGCAGCCGCCTGGAACTCGGGGGCCTCAGGCCACCAAGAATCCGTGTCATCAAGGACGTGAACCAGGTCGATCCGCACGCTAAAGGCCTTGGCCGCCGCGATCGCGAGATCGACGGTTCGGGGGCCCGCTGAGGTCAAATCTGTTGCACAAAGAATGCTCGCTCCTGCCATGAGCAAAGCATAGATCAACCCGTTGGAGGCGCACATGGTCGGCGCTACGCTTGGGCAGACCAATGGATGACGCGCCGATTTACATGGACCACCACGCGACGACCCCTGTCGACGAGCGGGTCCTCGCGCGGATGCTTCCTTACTTCGTCGACCGGTTCGGCAACGCCGCGAGTCGGGCGCACTCCCACGGCTCGGCCGCCCGGGATGCCGTAGAGCTTGCGAGGGCCGAAGTTGCGGGCCTGGTTGGGGCCAAGCCCGACGAGCTGATCTTCACCTCGGGCGCGACCGAGAGTGACAACTTGGCGATCCGCGGAGTCGCCGAAGCGCGCGAGGCCGATGGCAAGCACATCGTCACCGTCCGCACCGAGCACAAGGCCGTGCTCGACAGCTGCGCCGCGCTCGAGCGCGAAGGCTGGCAGGTGACCCGACTCGACGTGGACGAAGAGGGTCTGGTGTCGCCCGAAGCCATCGCGGATGCGCTCACCGACCAGACCGTGTTGCTGAGCGTCATGCTTTCAAACAACGAGGTGGGCGTCGTGCAGCGCCTCGCGGAGATCGGCGGGCTCGCGCGGGAGCGCGGTGTCTTGTTTCATTGCGACGCAGCACAAGGCGTCGGCTACGTGCCGTTCGCGGTTGAAGATCTGCAGATCGACCTGGCGAGCTTCTCTGCCCACAAAATGTACGGTCCCAAGGGCGTGGGCGCGCTCTACGTACGGCAGCTCGTACAGACGCGCGGGATGCTGGGGGCGCAGATGCACGGCGGTGGGCACGAGCGTGGACTGCGCTCCGGAACACTCAACGTGCCCGGCATCGTGGGTCTTGGCGCAGCCGCGACCATCATGAAGAAGGAAGGCACGGCAGAGGCGGCGCGGCTCGGGTCGCTTCGAGACGCCCTCATGGATCGGCTCTTGGGTGAGCTCGAAGAAGTGCGGTTGAACGGCGCGGCCGCTCCGCGGCATCCGGGAAATCTAAACTTGTCGTTCGGCTACGTGGACGGCCCCCAACTGCTTCTGGATCTCAGCGAGCTCGTCTCCGTCTCGAGCGGCGCCGCCTGTAGCAGCGCGACCGAAGGCCCTAGCTACGTGCTCGAAGCCATGGGCGTGCCGAAGGCATGGAGCGCCGCCTCCGTTCGCTTCGGGCTCGGGCGGCACACGACCGCAGACGAGGTCCAATCCGTCGGCGATGCCGTGGTTGAAACCGTCTCCCGGCTGAGAGAGCGCTCCCCTCTTTGGGCTCGAAGGGCCGGTGGAAAGCCGGTCGACTGGTAACGGAGCCCGTAACCTGGCGAAACCGTGCCTCCCGCCTTACATAGAGAGAGATGAGCGAAGCGAAGGGCATCACGCTGACACCGAAAGCCGTGCAAATGGCGAAGGCGAAGCTCGCCGACGCCGGCGAGCCCGTCGAAGGGCTGCGGCTGGGCGTCAAGGGCGGCGGCTGCTCCGGCTACTACTACGTGTACGATTTCGCCAAAAAGGTCCGGCCCAACAAAGATCTGGTGTTCGACTTCGACGGTCTCAAGGTCGTCGTCGACAACCGAAGCATCGCGTTTCTCGAGGGAGCGGTGCTCGATTGGGAACAAAGCCTGATGAGCTACGGGTTCAAGTGGAACAACCCAAACGCCAAAGGCGACTGCGGGTGCGGCGAGTCGTTCGAGGTCAGCTAGAAACCACTTTCGATCGGCACCGGGATCGGATTTGGAAGGTCAGAATAGGACTGAAGGTCCTCGGCAGTGCAGTCCACGGGAAGCGCTTCGGGTGAGTTGAGCTCGACCGAGCGGCAGCAGCGATCGAACGCGGGCTCCGGGCCTTTCGTGGGGCTCGCGCAGGGGTCTGGAATCGGAAGCTCGACGGGCGCGACTTGGTCGGCGATGCGGGCCCGGACCCCCTGAAAGCTGAAGGCTACCCCAGTGGCCGTGCATTCATCGTCTGCGCTCCCCACGTCGGGGTCGCTGCGGAGATCGAGATTGTCGGTGAGCAGGCCGAGGATGCTTCCCTGAAAGGTCTCGTCACAAATGCCGAGCGGCTCCAGCGCGGAGACGAGCTTTCCCGCAGGGAACCGGCCCGCGATCAAGCCTTTTTCCAGGGTCTGTCCGTCCTCGCTGACATCCGCGATCAGAAATCCGTTGATCGAAATCGAGAAACTGCCCGGGCCTGTCAGAAACACGAACGTGAAGCCCGTATCCAAGGGGAGCACGACGCGGCCGCTGCTGATGTAGGCATCCGTTTGCCACACCACCGGTCGGTCGAGGTCTCCGGTAATCAAGGTCGAGGGGTCGACGAAAAAGTAGTCGTTCCCATCCCAGGCTGGGTCTGGGGCCTCTTCCACGGTGCCTGGAAGCACCAGGCTAGCGCCACTCAGTCCCCCCCACTCCAAGTCGGAGACGTCGTCCAAAGAGGTTCCATCGACCGCGAAAAACGCCGACATGTCAACCTTGGCGTCGTTTGGACTGCCATTCCAGTTGCGCAAGCGAATGAGGACCGTGCCGAGGCCGCGGCCTTGATGGAGCGCGATGTTGTCTTCGAGACAGGCGACCAAGCCAACGACCGTCGGAAGAACGTACCGCCCGAAGGCGTTGTCGATCCCCTTTTCGCCATCGAGCGGCGGCTTCCCATGGGCCGCCACGCATTCGGCGGCATCTAGGACGGAGGCGGTGTTCATCCCGTCGAGGTCGAGGCCGAACCGTCGCCAGCGATCCCCGGACTGGTCGAGCGATATGTTGCGAAACGCAAACACCGCCTCGACATCATCGGCGTCGGAGCTGGTGCTCGCCGGAGGACGAATCGGAACACCCGCCAGCCCCTTGTCGACCAGGTTGGCGTCGTAGACACTACAGGCGACAGCGATCGGCACGAGGGCCGTGAGCAAAAGCTTGAGAGAAGTCTTCATCTGTTCGACGCCGCGTCCGGTGCCTAAAAATCTAGCATCGACATAATCGAACAGCGATACAAGATTTCGGCAACTTGTGAGATACCTCACAAAACGTGCCATAAGACCGATACCGAGCCGAATGGCGCCTAAGGCACGGTTGCTGCGCCCGATGCGGGGCGTCGAGACCAGAATGCGGCCAGCGCGCTTCCGAGGATGCAATGCGTAATCGCGGAGATCGCGCTCGGAATCGCGGTGAGTGGGTTGGCGAAGTGGGCCTGCGCAAGGACCGCACCCAGGCCGGAGTTCTGCATCCCGACCTCGATCGAGGTCGTCCGCGCGACCGCGCCAAAGCCTCCGCTGAGACCGCCGAACAGGTAGCCGAGAAAGAAGCCAAAGGCATGCGCCGTCACCACGGCGCCGAGCAACTGCAGCCCGGATTCGAGCACGGCATCCTTCCGCGCCCCGAGTATTGCCGACACGATGAGAACGATCATGAGCACTGCGGCGGCCGGCGCGATAGGGAGTAGCTTCGCGGTGAGCTTCGGCACGTAGCGTCGCATGAAAAGCCCCAGCGCAACCGGAAGCAGCACCACCTTTGCGGTGCTGAGAAACAAGGCCCAGCCATCGACGTCGACTCGGCTGCCGACGATCCAAGTCGTGAGCAGCGGCGTGCACGCGGCCGCGAGCATGGTCGAGAACGCGGTCATCGAAACGGAAAGCGCAACGTCGGCCTTGGCCAAGTAGGCGATCACATTCGAAGCCGTACCCCCTGGACAGCAGCAGACCAACACCAGGCCGACGGCAAACGCGGTCGGGAGCTGAAACAGATAGCCCACGCTCCAGCCGAGCAACGGCATGACCGTGTACTGCAGGAGCACCCCCCAAAGGATGGGTGCAGGGGCGCGGAAAACGCGGGAAAAATCGGAAAGCTCGAGGGTGAGCCCCATGCCGAGCATGATGATCTGCAGCCCCGGGGTGATCAGCCCGAACTCGAGAAACCAGTCGAACGCCGGCGGATAGATGAGCGCCATGACCGCACCGAGGGTGACCCAAAGAGGGAAGAGCCGAACGAACGCTGCCACGACGACGCCATGTAGCACAGCATGCGTCGGCACGGGCCGAGCGAGACGCAACCGCCCTTCCATGCTAGAAGCTCCGCTCTCATGTTCCGCCCGCCTACCGACGACGTCCGGATTGAGGGCCTTCGTCCACTGATTCCACCCGCTATCTTGATGGAAGAGATCCATCCGGGCGACGAGGCCATCGCCCGGATCGCGACCGAGCGCCAAGAGATCAGCGACATCGTTCACGGCAAGGATGACCGACTGCTGGTTGTCGTTGGCCCGT